>JAFZGJ010000098.1 GCA_017555455.1 Lachnospiraceae bacterium | reverse complement strand
GTAAATGCTTCGTGTCCCGGTGTATCTAAAAATGTGATTTTCTGACCGTTAATACTTACAGAATATGCACCGATATGCTGTGTAATACCACCGGCTTCTTTATTTGTAACATTAGTTTTACGAATAGCATCCAAAAGAGAAGTTTTTCCATGGTCAACATGACCCATAACACAGATAACCGGTGCTCTGGATACTAAGTTTTCTTCTGCTTCTTCTTCCTCTTTTAACAATTCTTCAATTACGTCTACTTTTACTTCCTGTTCACACATAATATCGAATTCAATAGCGATATTTTCTGCATCTTCAAAAGTAATTTCCTGATTCACAGTTACGATTTTTCCCTGCATAAATAATTTTTTGATAATAGCAGCAGGCTGCATTTTCATTTTTTCTGCAAGTTCTTTAATGGTAATTGTTTCCGGAACAGTAATTACTTTAATCTGTTCTTCCGGTTCTACCGGCTTTGGTTCCGGTTTAATAAAGCGTCCTGCTTTATTCTTGTTTTTAATTTCTACTTCTTTTTCTTCATATAAGGCATCTTTTTTGGAACGTTTATCTTTTGCCTGATTTAATCTTCTCTGTTCTTCTCTATGCTTATCATTCTGCATCATCGGTGCATCGGAAGCAAAGCTTCTACTTTCCTTTTTAGACTGGAATTTAGAGTCCTGTCTTTCATTTCTTCCCTGACTGCGGTCGTTATCTTTAAAGCCCCTGTTACCATCTTTATTATTATTGTTACCTTGATAAGAGCCTTTATTATTACCGTTATTAGGTTTATCACCATTGCCCCCGTTATTTCCTCTCTGTCCCGGTTTTCCTGCATAATTACGGTCCCCTGTTCTTCTTTCATCATTCTGTGGCTTAGAGAAACCTCTATCATTTCCTCTGTCATTGCCACGTTCATTGGAACGATTGGAATTATTATTTGTTCTTTCCTGATTATTTCTATTATTATTTCCGTTTTCTCTATTTGGTTTCACTGGTGCTTTTTCTTCCTGTACTACTACCGGTTCTTCTACTACTTCCGGTTTCTTAGGTGGTAACATTTCCATTACCTTTCCTGTGGATTTGTTAATCATTTGGTTTGGACCTAACTGAATCTGCTTTGGCGCAGGCTTACTTTCCTGTACCGGTTTATTATTAGGCTTCTGATTGTTATTGTTATTATTTTTCGTTGTTCTTTGTCCACCCGGCATTTTGCTGTACTGTGGGTTGCTTACAAAAACAATATTCTTCTTTTTCTTTGGTGCTTCTACTGTTTTTACTTCTTCTGCTTTTGGTGCTTCTGTTTTTACTTCTTCTGCTTTTGGCACTTCTGCTTCTTTTACAACTTCTGCTTTTACTTCCTCTGTTTTTGGCGCTTCCGCTTTTCCACCAAAATGCTTTCTTATCATATCTGCTGCTGCATCTTCTACAGAACTCTGTGCAGCTTTTGCTTCAATTCCGTTTTCCTGTAAAAAAGCAAGAACTTCTTTACTGGATCTATCTACCTCTTTTGCAAGTTCATATACTTTAAATTTAGCCATTCTACTAAACTACCTCCGTTACTCATTTAATAACTTTGTTAAGGATTTTGCAAATCCCGAATCTGTGACTGCCAGTGATGCTCTCATTTCTTTTCCCATGGAATGTCCTAATTCATCCTTGGTACCATAAACAAACATTGGAACTTCATAAAATTCACACATATTAGTAAACATTTTCTTTGTATTATCTGATGCATCTTCTGCCACAATTACCAATTCGGCAGTATAACTTTTCACTGCTTTTTCTGTCATAAATTCACCACTTACAACATTTCTTGATCTGGTTGCCAAACCAAGCAGGGAAAAAATTTTATTCTTCTTCACTGTTCGCAAACTCCTTTTCCAAGTTGTCATATACTTCCGACGGAATGCTCATTTTGAAAGAACGCTCAACACCTCTATTCTTTCTTGCCTTTTTCAGACACTCCTCTGATTGGCACAAATAAGCACCTCTTCCGTTTTTTTTGCCTGTTACATCAAGTACAATGTCTCCTTCTGCGGTTTTTAAAATACGCATCATTTCTTTTTTGCTTTTCATTTCACCGCATCCGACACATTGTCTCATAGGAACTTTTTTATTCATTATTCTTCGTCCCCTGCGAACTCTTCTGATTCTTCATAATCGTAATCATCATCACCATATTCATCCATATAATCTTCGTAACGGAAGCCCGGTGTGTCTTTTGCCTGTGTTTCACTCTTAATATCAATCTTATAGCCTGTTAATCTTGCTGCAAGTCTCGCATTCTGACCGGATTTACCGATTGCTAAAGATAACTGATAGTCCGGCACTACTACTTTAGCTGTTTTTTCATCAGGATCTGCAAATACTGCTACAATTTTCGCAGGAGATAATGCATTCTGAATTAAGTTACCAGGATTTTCATCCCAGTTTATAATATCAATTTTTTCTCCTCTTAATTCTTCTACGATGGAGTTAACTCTTGCACCGGACTGGCCTACACAAGCTCCAACCGCATCTACATCAGGGTTATTGCTCCATACTGCGATTTTACTTCTGCTTCCTGCTTCTCTGGCTATACTTTTGATTTCTACAGTACCATCCTTGATTTCAGTAACTTCAGATTCAAATAATCTCTTTACCAATTCCGGATGTGTACGGCTTACTAAAATTCTTGGTCCTTTGGTTGTATTCTTAACTTCAAGAATATACACTTTAATACGTTCTGTTGGTTTGAATACTTCGCCTTCTACCTGTTCACTTTCTGTCAAAATAGCATCGGCCTTACCAAGGTTTACACTGATGTTCTTACCAACATATCTCTGTACAATACCGGTTACCACATCTTTTTCTTTTTCAAAATACTGATTGTAAATAACACTTCTTTCTTCTTCACGAATTTTTTGTAAAATAACATTCTTTGCATTCTGTGTTGCAATACGACCGAATTCTTTGGATTTGATTTCTACGTTAAGAATTTCTCCCACTTTTGCCTTCTTGGAAATCTTTACCGCATCTTCCAAAGAAATCTGTAATAAATCATCTTCTACTTCTTCCTCTGTTGCCACTACTTCTTTTTCCGCATAGCACATGAAATCACAAGTTTCTCTGTTAATGGAAACTTTGATATTGTCTGCTTTTCCAAAGTGGTTTTTACAAGCTGTAATCAAAGAGTTTTCAATAGCTTCAAATAAAGTTTCTTTACTGATTTCTTTTTCTTTTTCTAACATATCTAATGCTGTCAATAATTCTTTGTTCATTTCATCCTCACATTCTGCCTTTTAGGCTGATTTATTTCTTTGTTTTATTTCAGAATTCCTAAATATCTTATAACTAAAAATAGAAGGTTAATCGTACCAACGCCACTTCTGCTTTTGCAAAGGTTCTTGTAGTTTCATTTTCCATTTCAATGGTAATATCTCCATCCTGATAATCTGTTAAAATCCCCACAAATTCTTTACATTTATCTATAGCTTTATAAGTACGAACTTCCACTTCCATTCCCATAGATTTCATAAAGTGTTTTTCTTTTTTCAATGTTCTGCCAAGTCCCGGACTGCTTACTTCCAAAATATAAGCATCTGCAATAAAATCTGCCCGATCCATTTCTTCAGATAATGCACGGCTCACATTTTCACAATCAATAATGTTTACCCCTTCCGGCTTATCAATATAAGCTCTTAAATACCAGTCACTGCCTTCTTTTACATATTCCACATCGTAAATTTCTACGCCAAAGCGTTCTACAATAGGAAGCAACAGTTCTTCTGTTCTGGTTTCATATGTCTCGCGTCTGGACATTCTGCCACCTGTTCCTTTCTTTATTCAGTTTTGATTTATTTGGAATGCACGTCATGTACATTCCGCGCCGACGCTGTAGCGTCGTGTACAATTTTTACTCTTTTTATATCATAGAATCATTCCATGATACAAAAAGAGTGGACTTGTTCGGTCCACTCTAATGTATACTACATATTAGATTGTGCTTAGTATAGCACTTACTTTAAGGAAAATCAAGTGGAAATGGTTGAATTTGTTGCGGTTCTTGAATGTGTGAATTGAAAAATGCTTGCATTTTCACCAAAAGTGTACTAAGATATAAAAGTCTTATAAATGGCTCGTTGGTCAAGAGGTCAAGACGCCGCCCTCTCACGGCGGAATCACGGGTTCGATTCCCGTACGAGCTGTGACTATTTTAACGAATAGCCCAACCCTAGAAAACACTGAAGCCTTTTGGTTTCAGTGTTTTTTACAAAAGAGGATACAAAGATTTATGAAACGAATTCTAAAAAGTAAAATATTTATCCTACTGTTAACAATTTTCACAATAAACCTAACAAGCACCTATTTCGGTCCAAGTCAGGTTTATGCCCGAAAACCCCAAAAAACTGCTAAACCTACTCCTGTTGTAAGCATGCAATATACAGTTTCTTTGGATGGCTTAGGGGACTTTTCTTCCATTCAGGAGGCAGTAAATCATGCCCAAGATGGTGATTCCCTTATCATATATCCCGGAATTTACACTGAAAATGTGGAAGTAACCGGTAAAGCTTTACATATAACAGGCATTGACAAAAATACTTGTATTTTACAGTACGATACTGCCTCCTATTGGAGAGTTCCTTTAACAATAGCCGCCGGAAGCGTATCTAATTTAACTATTTATGGGATAAACAATACGATACACCCCCCCAATATGCCTGCTGATGAAGTTTTATCTATAGACGAAATTTTATCCCCCGATGAAACTTTACCTATCAATGAATTTTCACCTGCTATTGAAACCGAAAATGCAGATGAACAAATACTGAAAGAAATTTGGGAGCACCAAAAAAATCATACCGGCTACGCCATTCATGTTGATGAGAATTTTTCATATGAAAAAGAAATAAAATTCAGCAATTGTAAAATCATCTCAGAAAACAATCATTGTGTAGGTATGGGAAGCAGGGGTAATAGCAATATCAGATTTGAGGATTGTGAAATTATATCCAAAGGAAATGGTGGATGTGTTTATTTACACGATTGCCTACTGCCGCAATATCAGGGAAATGTAAATTTCACAATGAAAAATTGTCAGCTTACAAGTTACCGAAATCCTTATGTTATGACAATCGAAAGCTTAGGTTCTTTTAACCCTACCTATCTGACTTTTCAAAATGTAAAAGTCAGTTCTGTTGCTTTTGACGAATCAGAATGTTATGTCCCTAATAATATAAACACTAGTTTTGATGTGGACACTCTTTTGCTTCTTGAAAAAGCAAATCTCTTGGAGCCTGCCGGTCTTACAAGCACAGTCATACATAATATGGTACATGAGTTAAACATTAAAGAAAGCAATCAATATATGATAAACATTGAAGAACTGCTAAAAAACAAGAATTTAACAGCTAACCATGACATTCTCCCTGAGGGTATTACATATATTAAAGCTCATAAAAAAACAGACCATAATTATAGAATTAATTCTAACGAAAATATGAAAAAAAGTGTTTTAAATCTCCAGAATGCCGATGGGCAAGCAGGATCCGGTTGGTGCGGATTAAATAATGTATATTTGACACCGGACAGCTACGGGAACACTTTAATTGAAATGAATAATACAAGTTTTAATGGGTTGTCACAATGACAACCCATTATTTTTCTCTTACCGCTTCATAAAAGAATTTCTTCTTTGATTTAGATGCCGGAGAAGATACATAGATAAATTTATCTTCTAAATCAAATTCTTTATTAAATATAATTTTCTCCTTCATTGATATGACCTTTCTATTTAACTCATCCACTAAACTGGTGGTTAGATGAGTAAATACTGAAGCTATAGTATATGCTAAAGTTGACGAAGTTCCTATACTTTCCGTACGCAGCACGCTTTCGCTCCTTTCGAACGCAACGGTGCCAGGCTCGAAAGAACCTCGCCAGGAACCGGCGTTCTCAAAGGGCATGCTTAACAGAAAGTATAGGAACTTCTGTT
>JAFZGJ010000097.1 GCA_017555455.1 Lachnospiraceae bacterium | reverse complement strand
TTTTTTGGCAGAAGCATCAACCAATTTATGATCGTATGCTTTTAATGTGATTCTCATTACCTGATTTGCCATAAAAAAAGTCGCCTCCTTTTCGCACTTTTGTTTTTAAGTACGACAAGCGGTGACTGTACACTCTCCCGTGTGTGTCCTCTTCCAAATCGCAACGCAGGTCGGGTTAAACCTGTTATTCTTCCGAGTTACACGTTGTTACTATCTTGCATTTCTTCATGCAATAGCTGTTACGTTTGTACAGTGACTTGTCGTCAGTTTCCTAACTTGACATTCGCTCCACGGAAAACCCGTCTTTCGACGGCAACCTCACGCTTCTTCGCTATCAATGTCACAGCAAATATGAGTATATACGAAGTTCCTTAAATGTGCAATAGTTTTTTTCTATTTTTTTCACAATTTTTTGTATTTATTTTTGTACAAAGTTCTGATTTTTTCTATGGACATTTTTTTAGTTTCCAACCATTACTACATTGCCATCTTCGCAAAAATTATCTAAAGAATAGTTAATAATTATGGCATCCACTTTTGTTTGCTCTAAAAAATATGGAACACCAAATTTATAATACCTTAAATCCATCATATATATTTCATCAAAATGTTCTGTCAGAAAAGGAATCTCACTATCACTATAGGAATCCCTTATTATAAGTAGACTTTTTTCATTTCCGGAGTCGGAACTGATTTTTAAAAGAGCTGTGTTTCCGCCAAAATAAAAAGCATACTTATCTTTCACCTTCAACTTATCATAATCATAAAAGACTCCTTCCCGCGAATTGTCTCCTACAATTATTTCAACTTTTTTTCCTTCTTCCGAAACATACTTACTCATAGTGTCCGGCTCTACCCATCTTACACCGGAAGAAGAATATACTGTCCCCAAAAACTCTTCACTTACAGTTTCCTTATTATAATCATCTATTTTTTTTGGTTCAAACCCTAAGGTATCCGCAAGTGCCGTATAACCATAATAGGCTCCCAAAGCTGTCCAATGATGATCCGTTTTATAGAAAATATATTCATCTTTGTGATTTTCTAAAGCAGAATAATTATCTACTGTTTTACAATTTACTTTAGAATACAAAGTATCTATCATTTCTTTCTGGTTCCGGTTTTGTGCATTGGCCGGAAGCTTCTCTTCCCAAATGCTTACTGCACCGGGTATCAGGGAAAAGTACACAGGAATATCCGTGCTTTCAACCAATTTATTGATGGCATTAATATTTTTTTCAATTAAAGTTTCATTTGCCACTTCAAACCTTTTAATAAGTACATCATCTTTGGCAAAAAATACGTTATTATTTTCTGTCTTCCCCGAGAATCTTTCCATACGGGATTTTAGACCTATCCAGGTATCTCTCAAAGGAAACTGATCCGTCAGATACACTTCTATCTCCTTCATCAATTCTCCGTTTTTTAGAGATTCATTAGAATATTTCGGCATATCAGCCAAAACTCTGTTTTCCTGTTCCGAAAACGTTTTGTCTTCAATCACAAAAATAGCTGCCATAAAACCAACAACCATCCATACAAAAATTAATATCTGTATGCTATCCGATTTTCTTCTCATTTTACGCCTCTCAAAGATAATCTAATTTTAGTTCTGTTTACATTTTAAAACCTAAAATACAAAAACGGATTATATGTACTATCCACCAGATAAGCCGTACACACAATCAAAACCAAGGCAATCGCAAGGGGTTCAAATACAATTTTTACCGGTTCCTTTATTTTGCTGTAAATGTTCTTTCCTATAGGAAGACTTGCAAGCACTAACACTATTAAAACAAAAAAATAATTTTTCAAGTAATACATCGCCTGTGATGATATAAAATCTGCTCCACCCATTCCGAGCATAATTCCTAAATATGTCATCAGTTCACGGATATCTTCAATGGCAAAAATCATCCATCCCACAATAACCAAAACCATGGCATAAGTATGTGCAAACCAGGCAGGTGCTTTTTTTAGTTTTTCATAAAAAAACAGCTTTTCAACCATTAACAATATTCCATAGTACAAGCCCCACAAAAGGAAATTCCAACTTGCACCATGCCACAATCCGGTAATAGACCATACTATCAGGATATTAATAATTTGACGCTTCCATCCTTTTCGATTCCCCCCAAGCGGAATATAGACATAATCCTTAAACCATGAACTCAAAGAAATGTGCCATCTTCGCCAAAATTCCGTAATACTTTTTGATATGTAAGGATAATTAAAATTCTCCAAAAAGGTAAAACCTAACATTTCCCCAAGTCCTATTGCCATATCCGAATATCCCGAAAAATCAAAATATATTTGGAATGTAAAAGCAATCGCTCCCAGCC
This sequence comes from Lachnospiraceae bacterium, assembly GCA_017555455.1. Lineage (GTDB taxonomy): Bacteria > Bacillota > Clostridia > Lachnospirales > Lachnospiraceae > SFDP01. Next base: position 9,862 of record JAFZGJ010000097.1, on the reverse strand, counting down.
ATGCCCCGGTTACCGTAAGCTGTTCCGGCGACATCGAATGATAAACATCCCATAATTGTCCAATATTATTTGCCAATAAAACCTTTTTTCCCAATCCTATTACAAACCGTCTGATTCCCTTTGCAATCCTGGTGGCATCAATATTTCTTTCTTCTAAACTTTTTGCAACATCAGTATAACGCACAATGGGACCGGCTATTAATTGTGGGAAAAGTGCCACATAAGTTCCAAATTTCAAAAAACTTTTTTGATACTTTGTTTCTCCTCTATATACATCAATGGGATAGGACATGGCCTGGAATGTATAAAAAGAGATTCCTATAGGTAATGCGATACCCAGCGGCTTAAGTTCTGAGAAAACCGGAATTACAGCCAAACTTTCTATTAAAAAATCAAAATATTTAAAAAATACAAGCAAGGCTACATTCAGAATAATATTTACCGTCAATATCCTTCGGGCAGTTCTATTCTTTTCTTCCCTATATTTCCCAACATAAATTCCGACTACATAGTTTAGAAGAATGGATATAAGCATCAATATTATATATACCGGCTCTCCCCAACCATAGAAAATTAAATTCACAATAAAAAGCCAGATATTTCTCAATCTGGCTGGGGTTATAAAATACACTATTAAAGTTATGGGAAGATACAAATACAAAAAAACAATACTGGAAAAAACCATAATAATCCTTTCATATAAGAACGTTTATCTCCAACTAAGATAATTCTTTTCTTCAGCGTAAAACTTTATTTTGATGTAGCTTCATCAAATTTATTTAAAAACAGCTCTTTTTCACTATCACCCAAAATTGCATAAACATAATAGTTTCCGCTGTTTCTAATTTGCGCATTTTCAACCTTCGGTTTTTCTTCCGGCATATATTCGTCCATCCATGTGTCAACTCTTGTTTCAAGATATTCTGCAAGCATTTGTTCTACTTCTTCACTTGCCCCTTCCGCAGCCTTAAAAATTCCAAACTCATCTACCGTTGATCCGGATGCATCTACACAAACTACATATTCCGATATTTTTGTCAGGTCAAAATTCATAACACCACTAACATACCCCTCTGTCATTTCAACCAAATCTATATCCGTTCTTTCTTCCATAATTTGATTAGCAAAGGCCTTAATATCAATTTCCACCACTTCTTCTTTTTCTTCTTCTGCGGTATTCTCTTCCACAGCTACTGCGTCGTTATCTGCTTCCACTACCACTTCTTCTTTTCCAACAACATTTTCCTGTTTATTTCCACATGCTGTAAGACCCAAAAGAACTACACTTGTTACAGCTATCGTTTTTAACAATTTTAATCTCATTCTTATTTCTTCCTTTTCTCAAAATTATTCCTGATATCCGTGGGTTCTGATATACCTCATTACAATCTCATCACCTTCTTTATTTAAGTGTGTTGCACCGCCACCATTATCATATCCGATATCAAGCCAGCCTTTTTCATCCACCAGAACTTCCGCTGTATTCAAATACTTCACTCCGGCTTCCTCTGCAATTTTTGCGAGCCAACGATTACACTCAGCAATTTTTTCATTATTTATCAAGTCCAATCGTTTATAATAATTTGCTATAGGGAAAATGGAATTAATCATAATTTTAGTATCAGGACTTATTTCTTTTATATCATTAATTAAAGAAAAAAATTCATTTCTAAAATCTTCTTCATCCATATAGGAAACACCATTAGTTCCCAGACCAATCACCATATACTCCGGCTTTTTCAGTTCAACCGCCTCTCGTATAGACATTTCTGTTTTTGTATCAGGATAATATATTTTCACATATCCTTGGGATGACAAAGTCATAGTTCCGTTTTTTGGTGTCCATACCTGCTTTGTTTTTTTACCCCCGCTGAGAACTCCATAAGCTTTATAGCTATATGTACGACTATCTCCCAAAAAGATTATTTTATCAAGATACTCCTGACCCATATCATCTGTTTCAGCCAAAACTGCCGTTCCGCTTACTGCAAAAGCTTCTGGATTAACACTTACCACCGGTTTTACTTTTGTATTATTTTGCACCGGTTCCACCGCTTTTGCAGGCTTAATTTCCGCATTTATTTTTATGCCGGTGCTGGCACCTTCGTAAGTAATTACAATAGTATTCTCACCTTCCACCAATTCCAACGGTTGCGCACACCAGCCGTTAGGATTTATTAAAACTGTACCATCTTCTTTTGTAACCTTAATATTAAAATCAGCAGCTTTTAAAGTTTCTCCTGCATAACGTTTCTTTATCAGCTTAGCCTCAATTTGTGAAACAACACTTTGCCCACCATTAGCTTCAACCGCAAAAGCCTTATTCCCATACATCGCCAATATGCAATATCCAACAATGCTAAGGAGCATTATTTTTCTTTTCACCATCTTTTTCATGATTTTATTTCCCTTTAATCAATAATATATTTATCTTTTCTGATAACAATTAATCTCTCGTCCATCTTCCACTGGCACCACAAGGGAGTACCAATCCGGTATCTTTTACCGTAAGGCCGATTTCAGCAGCTTCTACTTTGCCGCCAAACTTGGTTACCACCGCAGTATGAATCATATAAGTAAGAACCGCCGGCTGCAATCCTGTGGTATATGAGTTTACCAGGAAGAACAACGCATCTTCAGATAAAATCTGTGTACATAATTCAATAAAAGGATAAATACTGTCTTCAATTTTCCAAATTTCTCCTTTAGGACCTCTTCCATAAGATGGTGGGTCCATGATGATAGCATCATATTTATTGCCACGACGAATTTCTCTTTCAACAAACTTCACACAATCATCCACCAACCATCTGATCGGTTTGTCTGACAATCCGGAAGAAACTGCATTTTCTTTTGCCCAGTTTACCATTCCTTTAGAAGCATCTACGTGAGTTACACTGGCTCCCGCTGCTGCTGCTGCAAGAGTAGCACCTCCGGTATAAGCAAACAAATTTAAAACTTTAACAGGACGGTTAGCATTACGTATTAAATTCCCAAACCAGTCCCAGTTGGTTGCCTGTTCCGGGAACAGACCTGTATGTTTAAAACTAAATGGTTTCAAATTAAAAGTCAACTCTTTGTAATGAATACTCCATTCATTTGGCAAATCAAAGAATTCCCATTCACCGCCGCCTGCATTGCTTCTATGATAATGGCCGTTCATTTTCTTCCAGCCTTTATTTACTCTTTTTGTATTCCAAATAACCTGTGGGTCCGGTCTTACCAACAAATAGCTTCCCCATCTTTCCAACTTCTCCCCTTTGGATGTATCCAAAACTTCATAATCCTTCCAACCATCTGCAATCCACATTTTCTTTTCGACCTTTCTTCTATATTAAATATGTTTCTTCTATATTAAATATATCTGTATTTTTCTTCTATAATTAAATAAATCTTTTCAATCTCAGATTCCGTGTATACCCATACTACTTTTATTTTATATAACTATTCTTATTTTATTTATTCTTATTCCACTATACAATAGGCATTTTCTTTATGCAATACATCTTTCTTATACTTTTTTAATCCTGTTACTTAATATATTTATATCAATGCACCATATTCCCCATTATTCTTCTTTTCTTAAAAATAAAAAAATCTCCCAACAAACATGGAGATCTTTTTATCAAAACACTTATTCTGTTGGGAATCAATCAAATCTACACAATCTATTCCCTATATGAACCATGTAAAATCCATTTCTGTAAAATCATATACAAAACGTTCTACACCCAGTTCTTTTTCTCTTCCTTTTACTGCCTCATTACCAATTGCTATAATACAACCTGCACCATTTTCTTTGGCATGAGTTATGGCACTAATACTATCCTCCACAACAACACAGTCCGAAATTTCTACTCCCAAACGTCTTGCTGCCTCAAGATGCATTTCGCCTTTATCTGCATATGTTCCATCGTCATATACTACAGCTTCCCTGTCAAACCAACGTTCCAATGCAAATGTTTCAAAATAAAAGTCAATATTATCTTTGATAGATGCACTGGCCAGAATAAAAGGAACCTTACGTTCCTTTAATTTATCCAGAAACTCTACGGCACCACGTACTAAATGTACCCGGTGGGGATTTTCCTTACATATTTTTCTATACAGAGCTTCTTTATGACGTGAAACTTCTTGTCTTTCCTGTTCACCAAGCCATGGTGCAATTTTTTTAATCAATACATCATTGCGTGGTCCCAAGTAAAAACTTCCATCTGGCCCGTCATCTTCATTTGGATGAAGTTCCCTATAAATTTCGGCCCAGGCCTCCGCATGGAAGCCTGAGTCGAAAAATAGAGTACCATTAAAATCAAGGAGTACTGCTTTCATAATTCTTAGAATAATCCGATTAACGCACCTACGATACCGATTGCAAGAAGTAATACGATACATTTAACAGGTGTCCAACCTTTTTTCTTCATTAAGAAGAAAAGAAGTAATGTTAATGCTAATGGAATCATTTTTGGAAGAACGCCGTCTAAGATGCTCTGAACAACGATTGGTGCTTCACCGTTTTCGATTGTAAGAGCTACAGTTGTTCCACCGTAGTTAGATGTTAACGCACCAACGATGAATACACCGAGCATAGAAGCTGCACGTGTAAATTCTTTAGCGTTAGCTGTTAATAATGTAATAGCTTTTGTTCCTAATTCATAAGACCAGCTCATTAAGAAGAAACGAACTCCGAACTGAACTGCGTTGAAGATTAAGAGGAACAGGATAGGACCTGCGAAAGATCCCTGAATAGCCATGTTAGAGCAGATACCTGCTGCGATTGGCACTAATGTAAACCAGAAAATAGCGTCACCGATACCACCTAAAGGACCCATAGCTGCAACACGTACGGCACGGATTGTGTTGATATCAGATTTCTGCTGTTCCATAGATAATACAATACCCATAACGAATGTTACTAAGAATGGATGAGTATTGAAGAAGTCTAAGTTGTGTTTCATAGATAAAGCAAGGTCATCTTTATCTGTATGGATTTTTTCAAGACCTGGTAAAATGGAGTATAACCATCCAGCAGCCTGCATACGTTCATAGTTGAAAGAACCCTGTAAGTTGCAAGATCTCCATACCATTTTGTTTAAAGTCTTTTTGTCCAGCTTAGCCGCTGGTGTAAGATTCTTATAAGTATTAGATGCCATCTTCGTCACCTCCGTTAGATCCTACTCCTGCAGATTTCATAGCACAACGTGTCTGGAAATCGTAAAGAGCGATTGCAATACCAACAAATGCGATTAAAAGTAAAGCAGATCCGCTTAAACCTGGGATATATCCGATGATTGTTGCTAAAGCAAAACCAGCGAAGTAAATTCCCCATAAATCGTTGGAAAGCATAATTCTAAGTAATGTTGCGAAACCTACGAAACGCATCATACCACCAGCTGCAGATAAACCGCTCATTAACCAAGGAACTGCATCAAAGAATGCTGTTAAAGCATTACCTGCTGCTGCACCACCAACAAGACCGATTGTACATACAACTGCGAATAAGAGACCAAGGATAGCCATAGCGATGTAGTTTAATCTAACGATACCTTTAGCATCTGCTTTGTCAGCCATTTTATCTGCAGCAGACATCATTGGAGACATAGCTGTAAATAATAATGTTACCATGTACTGACCGATTAAAGCGAAAGGAACTGCAAGACCTACAGCTGCTTCTACATCAAGACCGGAAGCGATTGCGAAAACCGCTGCCATAACACCACCGATAACGGCGTTTGGAGGCTGAGCTCCACCAACTGGCATGTTACCAATTGTCATTAACTGATATGTACCACCAACTACTAAACCTGTCTGAACATCGCCTAAGATAAGACCGATAACAGCACCAGTTACGATTGGCTGATACAGAGATTCTAATAAATCAAACTGGTCAATTGCTACGATAAATACGAAAGCGAATACCAGAATAATCTGAATTGCACTAAAACTCATGATTGTGTAATCTCCTTTCAAAGGTTGTTTTTAGGCGTTCACGATACGCCATTCATTTTTTATTTGAACAATTTTTCAATGTTCTCTGCGGCTTCAGATGGAACTCTTCTGATTTCAAGTTCAACACCTAAGTCACGTAATTTTGCAAATGCAGCAACGTCTGCGTCATCAACAGCTACAGAACCTGCAACCTGACGTTTTCCGTCTGCCATATGCATGTTACCAATATTAACTTTCTTAATTGGCACTCCACCTTCAACAAGTCTGAGAACATCCTGTGGTGTTTCACACACGATAAAGATTAACTGTTTGTCAGACGCTTTGTGAATTGTGGAGCATGTCTTTTCGATGGACCAATAACGCATAGCAGCATAGCTAGGAGCAGCCATATCCATTAATCCCTGACGAAGAGTATTTGTAGATACTTCATCGTTAGCAACTAAGATAAGGTTAGCACCAATACTACCACACCACTGTGTAGCTACCTGACCATGAACAAGACGGTTGTCAATTCTTGTCAAAATAATATTAGGCATTTTTTTACCCTCCTTGATTATGATTCCCCTGAAATCCCATTCAGAGTGATTACATTATAATCCATTTCAAAAAATTTGTCATTATAATTTTTAATATCAGATTTATTTATTTTAGTTTTTTTTTAGATTTTTTGTCAAAAACAGCTATGAAAATTAAGATTTTATAGATATTTTGCCCAACAAATGCTATAATGAAATATATTTGGGAGGTAAGTATGCAATACAAAACATCAATGAGGGAATTCGAACCCTACGGCAATGTATATGAACAGCCTATATATCAAAAAATGAACAACATGATTAGCCGCGTAAATCGACTTACGCCGGACAGAACCGTAAATCAGTTGCTCCATTTTGACAGTGAAGTATATTTAGAAATGATTGACGGTATGGCTGCCATTGTTGTGGGATTTTCACCGGATAACGAATCCCTGAAAACTTTTATTATTCACCGTAAGGTACGCCTGAATCCGGGGGTGTATTTTTCTGTTTTATCCGTCAGTGGCGAAGCTTCCTGCCGCTTGATTACTTCTGCCGGTTTCAGCATGCAGACCATCGAGCTCTCTTCTCCTTACCGTTTTAACCGTATTTTACCTAATATACAGATTAAGGAGATTTTTGGTTATTACTACAATGTCCGAAATGCAGGATACGAATTCAAGGGCGAAAAACACGATTATTATGAATTAACCTTTGTAGACCGCGGAACTTTGGAAACCACTATAGAAAACAACAGTTATATTATCAACGAAAAAGAACTGATGTTATATGGTCCCGGACAGTTCCACACACAACACATTGCGGAAGGGCAATCCTGTTCTTATATTACCATCGTTTTTTCCATGGTAAATATTACTCCGGAAGCGCCCAGCGGCGAAAACGAACTTCTTTTAAACAAAGTTTTTACTTATGATAAAAAAATATATACTTTGTTAAAAGATTTCGTACAGGAAAGTTCTGTACAGATTCCTTATCTGAACAGTCTTATGACCTGTCTTCTTCAGGAAATCATTATTCGCCTTTTGCGTTCAGAATTTTTGTCCCGCAAAGAAGAAAAACCGGTTTCATTAACAAGACAGCATTATCAGGATGAATTACTGGAGCGTATTCTTTCCTATATAGATGAATGCATCTGTGAACCATTAACCATTGCGGAAATCTGCCAGAAATTCTCCATTTCCAGATCTTCTCTCCAGCTTTTATTTAAAGAGAATCTGGACCAGACACCCAAGAAGTACATCAGTGATCTGAAATTGGAAAAGAGCTGTCAATTAATCCGCGAACAGAAGTATTCCATCAGTGAAATTTCTCTTTTGCTTGGTTTCAACTCCATTCACTATTTTTCCAGAGCCTTTACCAACAAATACAATATGGCTCCCAGTGAATATTCCAAGCAGATGTTCAATCAATTTTAACACTCTATTTTCTGAACACAGAAACTTACAGAAAGGAACCCTAACAATATGAACATCGGTGCTATCGGAACCAGTTTTATCATGGATACCATTTTAGAAAACATGGCTGCTACAGAAGGAATTGACTGCAAAGCTATTTTTTCCAGAACTTATGAAAAAGGAAAAGCTTTGGCTGACAAATTTAACATCGGCAAGATCTATACCTCATTAGATGATATGCTGGCAGATGATGATTTAGACTGGATTTATGTTTGTTCTCCCAACTCTGTACATTACGAACAAAGCAAAAAAGCTTTACTTGCCGGAAAACATGTTCTTTGCGAAAAACCCTTCACTACAACCAGTGAAGAGTTAAAAGAATTGATTTCCATCGCGAAAGAAAAACATCTTTATCTTTTTGAAGCTATTTTGCCAATGTTTCATCCAAACTACAAATTGATTAAAGAAAATCTTCCATTGATAGGAAATCTGAAAATGGCCAGCGGAACTTTCTGCCAATACTCCAGCCGTTACGATGCCTTACTTGCAGGTAACGTTCCTAATGTATTTAATCCGGAATATTCCGGAGGTTGTCTTATGGATTTAAACATGTACAATGTTTACTTTATGGTTGGGCTTTTCGGAAAGCCGGAATCTGTAGAATATCATGCTACTCTTTTCGAAAACGGTATTGATACCAATGGCATTTTATATATGAAATACAAAAATTTCATGTGCCAGTGTATGGCAGCCAAAGATGCCTTCTGTGAAAACGGAGTACAGATTTTAGGCGACAAGGGATACATCAAAGTAACTCCTTCTCCAAGTACCTGCCAGAGTGTAACCATTGTACGCAGAAAGGAAGATGATATTCATTTTGAGCTTCCGGAAAATCCTTGGCTATACGAAATGATTGGTCTTGTTGAACTTGTTTCCAACAATGACTATCAGGAATGTTATAAGAGACTTGATGTTGCATTGGATGTGATTGAAGTCTTAGAAGAAGCCAGAAAGTCTGCAGGTTTACCATTCTAGCATTTAACCCCGACAACTTAAATAGCATAAAGATAAAAAAGCTGTAGTGTATCCACACTACAGCTTTTTTCACTCATTCTATTTAACAATTGCCTGGATTGCAAATCTGTCAATTTTCATAATCGCACCTTTTGCGATTTCTACATTTACAGTTTCTTCTTCAATCCCTACTACACGACCATAAATACCACCGGCAAACATTACCTGATTACCGATTGCAAGACCTTCATAAAGATTTTTCATGTTTTCACGGCGTTTCTTCATGTTAGTCGCAGAAATCACTGACATGATAATTCCGAAAACACCCATGATAACAACAAGAGTAATGCAAGTCCAAAGGATTACTTCCCAATTCATACCTTAGATTCCATCCTCATCAGCTTCGTCTTCATGTTTTACTAATTCAAAACGAACAATGTAATCTTTTCCTGTTGGGATTAATGTTTCTGCTAATTCTAACGGATCATCGTAAGCATCCATCATAGATGCACCTTCGATAATCATAGGAAGGTTTGTTCCTGCAACAACTTCAATTCTCTGGTCAGGACGTTCTGCCATACACATGGAAGCATTGTTGAATGGTGAACCACCTGCTAAATCAGATAATACTAAAACTCCATCACATTCCTTTAAACTATCCATAGCTTTGTGAAGATTTGCTTTTAAAGTATCTGTAGAGTGATCAGCTTCAAAATCAACTAATGCAACGTTTTCTGTGATACCTGTGATTAACTGTAAACTGGAACCAAGACCTGTTGCGAAATGACCATGTCCTGTAATTAAAATACCTACCATTGGTGTAGTCCTCCTTATTATTTATGAGAGAGATTGCATATCTGCAATCTCCCTAAATTTCATTAATTATTTTAAAACGTATGGATATAATGTTACACCTTTTACAACACGGTTAACTTCACCTGTTGGACATGGATTGTCAGGTGTAATATCAAG
>JAFZGJ010000096.1 GCA_017555455.1 Lachnospiraceae bacterium | reverse complement strand
TATTTCATTTTTGAAATTAAATCATATTTTAATTTTATTCTTCAATCTTGACCACATCCATATAATCAGCTGTGCAGGAATCCCAACCAATAAAATAGGTATAATATGATATTCCATCATAGAAAATGTTAAATACAATGCCAAAAGCAGGGACCACACCAAAAGGGATACAATCATAAAATTTTTTCTGGGATTAAACCAAATAGAATTAAATACCAACCATACAATTAATGCTGCCGGTACTGCGTAGGCATAACACAACCAGGGATACCCTGTTCCCGGAAAAAACATGAAGAGAATCCCAAAAATCAAGGTTGCTATTAATACCACTATAAAAATGCTGGTTCCGGTAATAATATAGCAATTTCTTCTATAATTCCTATCCCTTATTTCCTTTGTAACAGGCTTTCCATCATGTTCTTCTTCCACCAGGTAATCCAAAGTTACTTCAAACAAATCTGCTACCGCTTTTAGGACTACAATATCCGGCAAAGATTCCCCTCGTTCCCATTTAGAAACAGTTTTATCAGAGTAATTTAATTTTTCCGCCAGTTCCCATTGGGTCATACCTTTTTCCTGACGGAGTTTTTGTATATTTTTAGCAATAATGAATTTTAACTCCTGCATTGTTACCTCTTTTTATTCAAATACTATCATTGTATCTCACACTCTTTTTTCATTACACCTGCAATTTTATAACTGCTTTGTTTCTATTATAACATCTTTTGTCAAGTTAACAACTCCCCTTATTCCTACAAATTCAACAAACTCTCCCATGAGTAGAGTAGTAGAATTAAAGGGTAGGTTGTAGATTTTACATGTCTATGATTATACTTTCAACTATCAGGTAATACATAATAACATATCAATATTTCACTTTATATATCGGAGGTTTCAAAATGACAAGAACAAAATTATGTGACAGGGTTCTCCCTGACTATACCAAAGGAGAAGAGCTGTTCAATACCATATCTCATTCTGTGGGAGCTGTATTTGGTATCGTAGCCTTACTTACCTGCATTATAGCTTCTATTGCAAAACAAAACATCTGCGGAATAATAAGCAGTATTATCTACGGAATATCCCTGATTCTTCTTTATACCATGTCCAGTGTATATCATGGATTACCGAAAGGAATGGCAAAAAAAGTATTACAGGTTATCGACCACTGTACTATTTATCTGTTAATTGCCGGAACCTATACACCTGTTATGTTATGTGCAGTCCGTCCCATTTCACCTGCGTGGGCTTGGCTTATCATGGCCTTGGTTTGGGGATGTGCTTTGGTGGCGGCTACTTTTACTGCTGTTGATTTGAAGAAATATGCAAAATTCTCCATGATATGCTACATCGGTATGGGATGGTGTGTAGTTCTTGCTATCAAACCAACCATCCAAGCCGTTCCCCTTCCCGGACTTCTTTGGCTGTTGTTTGGAGGCATTTCCTATACGGTGGGAGCGGTGCTATATGGTTTCGGAAAAAAACACCGTTATATGCACTCTGTTTTCCACCTGTTTGTGGTAGCCGGAAGCATGATGCAATATATCTGTATTTTATTTTATGTTTTATAAATAAATCAGGGGCTGATACCAGCCCCTTTTATACTCCACTATTTATTTCTTCATTACATACAACCAGGTGTCTTCCTTGACATTTATCTGGCATTTTTTCAAAACATTAAATCCAGCTTTAACATATAGTTTGTCGACGTATGTTTTATCATGGGTATAAATTACGATGATTCCCTCTTGCTTTACAAGTTTTCTTGCAGTTTCAAAAAACTTTTCATAAATCTCATAGATTTCCAAAGGCGTCTTTCTTCCCTGAACAAAGGGCATATTAGTAAAAATTTCATCAAACAAATACTCATGGGTAAAAGTAAAAGAATCTCTGTTTACATAGTGAATTATCTGCCCGGCATTTTCCGTATTTCTTCTGGCTTTTTCTACTGCCTCTTCAAAAATATCCAAACCGTAAGAGGTAGCTGCACCGATCTTCTTTTGACGCTCTATGAGCATAGTTCCAACACCGCAGAATGGATCAAGAACTCTGGCTTCCTCCACCATGTATTCCTTGGCAAGCTGCACTAAAAGTGCTGCATTTACCGGACGGATACTGGAAGATACAACTTCCTTTCTGTAATCAAAACGGGAATCCTCCATAGTAAATAATTTTACCATTACATTAAACTTGCCATCTTTATTTTCTACCATTCGAATTTCAAACTCATAGTCCGATGTAGTATTAATGAATTTACCCTTACTTTTTTCCTCTAAGGCAGCAACAAATTTCTTAACAAACTTTATTTTTTCTTCTAAACTTCCTTTTTCCTGTTCGCTTTTCGAATCATTTTTCTTACTATTTGTAACTGATGCGGTCTGCATTTTCACTTCCACACGGAAATAGAAAGGCGCCTCTCCTTTATGTCTTTCTTTTAAAAATTCTACCAACTTAGAGGAAACAATAGTCTCAGCTGCTTTCAGAGGATCTTTTTCACAGGTTTTCATTCCCGGTACCAAAAACAACATTTCCTGCCATGTACGTACTTCCATCAACTGTTCCAAGGCAACTGTTTTTAAACGGATTCCTGCATTTAATAATTTAGCATCTGAAGTAGATACATCGGGAAGCTGTTTTATTTCTGCTAAAACCGTCTCCAAATGACGACGGTTAGCCAAAAGTATAATCTCGCTTTCTTTTTGCCACCCTATAAACTTATGCTTTTTGATACCTTCTATGGAAAGTATCAATTTCCGAAGTTCCTGCATCTCTTCACGGATATGCTTCTTATTGATTTCTTCCACTTCTGTTTCAGACAGCATCTGCCATTTTGCTTTCATTGGTTTTAACAAAGCTGTCATATCCATTTTTTGCATAGCAATCAAATAAGAACTTCTGACAAACAGGGTTTCTTCCTTTTCATAGGCTCTCCACAAACACATCTGCATGGAAGAAAGCTGTAAATCCCCTATTAAGAGTACGGTATTTTTTCTGGTTTTAGCATCCTCAGATTGCAATAAATTCTCTAAAACCAATTCATTTTCCTGTGCTATTTTTTTACATGCTTCTTTATTTTTATTATCCTTTATGCTTTCTCTCAACTTACTAAGATTCTGTCTTACATCCACATTTTCCAGAATCTGATTCCATATCTTTTGTACCATGTTCACTCCATTATCTGTTTTTATAGTTCTTACTTCAAATATAACATATACAGTGCCTATCTGCTACTGTTCCATCTGTTTTCCAAGAAATCCTGCTGCCGCTTGAATCAACTTCAAGTCCCCTTCATTCATTTTACGCTTATTATCCGTTTCAAGTAAGAGCACTGCACCTATCATATCACCTTCACTCAAAATTGGACAGACAGCTTCGTAAATAATTTCCTCCGACATTTCTTCCATCACAGGAATAAAACTTCTGTCACCTTTGGTCGCAATAAAGGTATCTCTTTTTTCCATCCTATTTTCCAATTCTTTACTGATTTCTTTTCCCATCATGGTTTTCATCCCACCGGCAACTGCAATAAACTGATCCCGATCCGCTACAATGGCAACTCTTCCCGATACCTGACTTAAGCTTTCCACATATTGTTTGGCAAAGTCTGTCATCTCACTGATAGGAGAATATTTTTTCAAAACAATCTCTCCTTCTTTTCCTGTGAAAATTTCCAAAGGTTCCGATTCCCTGATACGCAACGTTCTTCTGATTTCTTTTGGAATTACCACTCTGCCTAAATCATCTATGCGACGTACAATACCTGTTGCTCTCATATATAAAATCCCTCCATTTACCTTAATGTTCTTATCAAATGTAATACATTCAATAGTTTTCTTTTTGCTGGAAATAGTATCTGTAATTGGAGATTTTTTATACCTTAACCAAATTTTGTTTTTTAAAGACAAAAGCGTCGGAATAACCCCCCAGTCATTCCGACGCTTTTTGTATCAGCTATAAAAGTAGTATTAGGTTTTCTTTTTATATTAATTATTTACCTGCACGTTTTGCTGCAAGAACTTTAACGTTTTCATCTACACGTTTTTTGCTTAATGGGTAGAAGAAGAAAGTAATTGCTGCTAATACAAGGAATCCGATACCAGGTACTAAACAAGATAATGTATAGATACCTTCTTTAACAGCTTCTGTCTGACCAACTGCAGAACCGGATACATATCCAATTGCTGTAAGAAGAGCACCAGCAACACCTGAAGAAGCTGCCTGTCCCATCTTTCTAGCAAAAGAGTAAATGGAGTAGATTTCACCGTCAGAACGGGAACCTGTCTGAACTTCTGTATCGTCAATAACGTCTGTAATCATAGCCCAGCAAATTAACTGACCGATAGAAAGACCACAGTAACCAAGTGTGTACATACCTGCAAATACCCAAGCATTAGTTGTATGCATGAAGTACATTACGATGAAGATAATTGCTCCCCAAATACCACCTGCGATACTTAATTCTTTTCTACCGAATTTAGCCTGTAATTTACCGATAAATGCAGCTAAGAGGAATGTAGGAATCATAGCCGCTAAACCAGCTACAGACTGAGCAGCAACGTTTCCAAAGTAGTCAGGATATACATAACCCTGTAATGTAGAAGCTGTTAACTGTACTAATAACATACAGATAGAAGATAATACGATACCGATTAAAGCTTTGTTTGTTACAAGACCTTTAAGTAAAGCACCAAGGTCGAATTTTTCTGTTTTTGCTTCTAATTTAACACGTTCTGTACACATGTTGTAGCAAAGAATGTAACAAAGGATAGCTCCTACAGAACATACACCTGCCGCAACAGTAACTTTAGTTCCGTTCATAACCTGAACATCACCTACTTTATCGTAGATAAGAAGTGGTAAAATAACACCGATGCAAAGACCAGCTAACGCACCACCCATGGTTCTGAATGTAGAAAGAGAAGCTCTTTCTTCCGGATCTGCGGAAATAGCAGATGCCATGGAACCGTAAGGAATGTTAACTGCTGTGTAGAATACACTACCCCAAAGAATATATGTAATGAACATATAAGCAATTTTAAATGTCATACCCATGTTAGCGAACCAGCTTCCGTAAATTAAGAAAGAAGCTACTGCTACAGGACCACAGATTCTTAATAACCAAGGTTTAAATTTACCTGCTGCTGTTGGCTTGCTACGGTCTACAATCTGACCCATAGTTACGTCTGTAAAAGCATCTACAAAACGTGCTACCATCATCAGGGTACCTACTAAAGCTGCACTAACGCCCATTACGTCAGTGTAGAATTTCATCATAATCATACTTGCAAGGATAAATGTAAAATCGTTACCGAAGTCACCGAACATATACCCAAACTTGTCTTTTGCGCCAAAAGGCTTTACATTTTTGTTGCTCATTTTTTCCCTCCTAGGTTTTTCTTACTTCAAGTTCTTTTGTGGACTCAAGTGCTTTATTTTTTCATCCGCACTATTTCTCAAGTTTTTATATATTATCATAATTCTTTATTATTTATACGTAAAATTTTTAGAAATTTTAGTATATTTTTAATTTCCTCTTGCATTAAGCTAAAAATTATACGATAATAGTAAAAAGTAATACGATTTTCAGAGGTAACATTATGAATTATCAGGCAGAACTTAATTTTGTACGGGAACTTTTAAAGACTTATCGGTTAACGATTCACCTTTTTGATGAGGAAACCACCCCCGATATGTTACTGCCGGAACGGGGTTGGATTGGAGAATTTCTTACCAAAGATGCTTCCCTTATCAATGTATACAAACAGTTTAAAAACCAATGTAAACCTAATATTGTTTATCAGATAGACGATGGTTTTTTATGCCATCACATTGTTTTTTTACTTACCAACGAAACCGGAAATAACTTTTTGGCTTATATTGGTCCCTATACACAGGAACCCATCAGCAAGCAAACTATTACCAAGTTATCCGAAAAATATCGGTTTTCCCCGGAACTATTTTCCAAAATAGAAGCTTATTATCAGGAAACCCCTTATTTACCGGATGAAACTCATCTTTTATCCATTATCTATACTTTTTGTTCCCATATTTGGGGCGGAATGGATAAATTTACCACAAAACAATTTCATGATTTTTATCCCATTAATTTTGATTCCGCACTGAAACACTTCGGAAAAGAAGGAATTGACGCCATCTCCGATATCCTTTATGTAGAGGAACGTTACGATACCGAACGTCAATTAATACAGGCAGTATCCACGGGACAGATTCCCAAAGCTGAATTATTATTTGCCACTCTGACCAAATATCAGTTTGAATCCCGCTCTACCAACGCACTGCGAAATACCAAGAATTATTTAATTATTTTAAACACCTTGCTTCGTGTGGCTGTACGAAACGGAGATGTACCTCCTTTCCACATTGACAAGCTTTCTTCGGCTTATGCCCACAAAATTGAAGCTACTACCTCTACCGCCGCAGGATCTGCCTTGATGAAGGAAATGGTTCGTAAATATTGTTTATTAGTTAAAAACCATTCCATGAAGGGGTATTCTTTGCTGATCCGTAAAGTACTGACTCAGATTGATTATGACCTGACAGCAGATTTAGGGCTGAAAAATCTGGCTACCCAGCTAAATGTTAATCCGAGTTATCTTTCTACTTTATTTAAAAAAGAGACCGGTTCCACTTTAACGGAATATGTAAACCAAAAACGGATTGAACACGCTGTATTTCTTCTCAATTCTTCCAGTTTGCAGATTCAGATGATTGCCCAATACAGTGGAATCCCGGATGTGAATTATTTTACCAAAACCTTCAAAAAAATTATCGGAATTACTCCAAAGGAATATAGAGACAGGATTTCTAATCCGTTTTAGGAGTAACTTCGAAGCCAGGCTCGAAAATCCTTCGGATTTCCTCGCTGATGGCTTCTCGCCAAATGAAGATAATAAGAAAACGAGATGAACATAAATGCTCATCTCGCTTTTTATTATCTTCGCTTGGCTTCGAAGTTACACATATTTCTTCAATGTTGCTCTTACTGCACCAGGTCCGGCAATTAATTCTGTAAAGTATGTGATTACAGTTTCTGCTAAACCTACTTCATAAAGGTTAACACCAAAGATTTCTTTCTTTTCTAATACAGGTTTTAATGCTGCTTCTACATCAGCTGCTTCTCCTAATTTGAAGCCTGCTACGTATGGACATACTGTATCAAGAAGTGGATCAGGACTTAATTCAAATGCATTTCCTTCATCATCCACTGCCATTAAATATCTTAACCATCCGGCAAATACCAATGGAATTAATTTAAGGTCTGCTACGTTTAATTCCGGATCAGCAGCATATGCTTTGATTGTTTCACCAAAACGGATTGCAAGTTTCTGGGATGTGTCTGTTGCAATACGCTGTGGTGTATCAGGCATAAATGGATTAGGAATACGAACTGTAAGAACAGTATCGATAAATTCTTTTGGATCAAGGATACCCGGGTTAATAACTACAGGAAGTCCTTCTTTGTATCCGATTACTTCTACCATTTTCTTAAGTTCTGCATCTTTCATTTCCTCAGAAATTAAATCATAACCTAAGAGGCATCCGTATACAGCTAAAGTAGTATGAAGTGGGTTTAAACATGTACAAACTTTCATTTTTTCTACTTTATCTACGGTTTCACGTTCTGTGAACATTAAACCGCCTTTTGCTAATGCTTCATGACGTCCGTTAGGGAATGCATCTTCAATTACAAGGTATTCACATTCTTCTGCGTTAACGAACGGTGCAACGTATGTGTTTTTAGATGTGATTACAGGATCTAAGCCTTCTAATCCATCTTCTCTTAAAATCTGTTCTACGCTTGCATCCGGTCTTGGTGTGATTTTATCAATCATGGACCATGGGAAAGAAACTTTGGATTTGTCGTTGATATAATCTACGAAACCAGCTTCTGCTTTTCCGTTTGCTGCCCATTTCTCTGCGAAAGCAACTACTGCTGCATATAATTTATCTCCGTTATGAGAACAGTTGTCCATACTTACCATAGCGATTGGTTTCTGTCCTGCTAAATAACGTGTGTATAAAAGAGAAGCTACTTTTCCGATGTAACTAGCCGGTTTTTCAGGACCTGCTACGAAGTCAGCTTCTACTGCCGGAAGAAGATCACCTTTTCCTGTTACAAGAGAATATCCTTTTTCTGTAATAGTGAAGGATGCCATCTGTAAAGAATCTTTTTCGAAAATTTCACGAAGTCTTCCGAATTCTTTATCATTTTCAGAATCAAGAATACAAGATTCCATGATACTTCCAACTACAGTTTTTTCTACGCTTCCGTTTGCTTTTAAAGTAACTAATAATGTATAGTCATCATTTGGACGATACATTTTTTCAATAATTTCATAGTCAAAACCTTCTGCTACAACAAGACCTCTGTCAAGGCTTCCGTCATTTAATAAGTTCTGAACTACATTTGCCTGAAATGCTCTAAAAATGTTACCACCACCAAAGTGAATCCAGAAAGGATTTTCTTTTGTAGCTGCCATTACAACATCTCTGTCATATTTGGGGAGAATATAACCCTTCTCTTCCCAAAGAGCTTTGTTTGCTAAATCTACACTGTTTAATTTCATGTTAAATTGCTCCTTTTTTGTATGATATCTTAAATTTATACTATACCTTCTCTATTCTATCAAAAACTTTTTCACCCTACCTTATTTTTTTTAGGGAAAATAGGACAATTTTCATTCTATTTTTGTTTCCTCTTTATATTCCCAGTTTTTCCGTTTTGTAACCACATTATTTTTGTGTTATAATTTCTCTAGTCAAAAAATGATTAACAAAATATAAGGGAGGTATTCTTATGCCAATGCAGATGGGTTTTCGCTGGTATGGCGAAGGCAATGACAAAATCAAGCTTTCTGACATTAAGCAGATTCCTGGTGTAACAAGCATTGTTTGGGCTCTTCATAACAAAATGCCCGGCGAAGTTTGGGAAGTGGAAGAAATCGCAGAAGTTCAGAAACAGTTAGAACCATATGGTTTTAACATGGACGTTGTAGAATCCGTTAATGTACATGACGACATTAAAATCGGTTTACCTACACGTGATAAATATATTGAAAATTATATTCAGACAATCAAAAACTTGTCCAAATTCGGCGTTAAAGTTATTTGTTATAACTTTATGCCTGTATTTGACTGGACACGTACTGATTTATTCCACCCTGTAGGAGACGGCTCTACAGCTCTTTATTATGAAGCAAGCCGTATCCATGATGATCCAAAGGAAATGGCAGATTATATCTTAAATAACCTTCACGGATTAACATTCCCGGGTTGGGAACCGGAACGTATGGCTAAATTAGACGAATTATTTGCTGCATACAAACCAGTAGATAAAGAAGCTTTATGGGCTAACTTAAAATATTTCTTAGAAGCAATTATGCCAACATGTCGTGAATGTGACATTAAAATGGCTATCCACATGGACGATCCCCCATGGGATATTTTTGGTCTTCCAAGATTACTTACCTGCGAAGAAAACATTGAACGTTTCTTAACAATGGTTGACGACGAATACAACTGCTTAACACTTTGCTCCGGTAGTTTAAATGCTAACCCGGACAACAACGTAGCAGAAATCGTTAAAAAATACGTTAACCGTATTGCATTCGCTCACATCCGTAACGTAAAACATTTCGAAAACGGTGACTTCTCTGAAGCAAGCCACAGAGATTGCGATGGAGATACTCGTATTCTTGATGTATTAAAAGCTTACCATGATGGTGGTTTCGAAGGATATATCCGTCCTGACCACGGTCGTCACCTTTGGGATGAAGGCCCCGGAAATGTACGTCCTGGTTATGGTCTCTATGACCGTGCTCTTGGTATCATGTACATGCTCGGTGTATGGGATATGTTGGACAAACAGAAAGCCGAAAAATAAGTTTAAGGTAAATTAAGAGGCAGTTGCATGTTGGTGTTTCGGTTTCTGTATCCCTTGTTCGCTTGCCGCTCGTTACATTGTATTTGAATATCGGACTAACGTCCGCTCTTCAATATACAATGTCTCGCAGATGCGTACAAGTTGGATATCAGAAACTCGAAACCCTCAACATTGCAACTGCCATTTTAATTTTCTACTATAATAAAATCTCCCGCATTTCTTCCAATATCTTTTCAGTTAAAGATAATAACTGTTCCGCATCCTTTTCCACTAAATCCATTTTCTTATACTTATAAACAAAATACGGATTTCCTTTTGCCACAAAATTTAATTTTTTAGGAAAAGCTGCAAGCAACTGTGGAATTTTTCCCGGATCGATATTGGCATCAGGTTTCATATAAATAAGAATTCTTTCATTCTTACCTTTGATTTCCGTTACATAGATTTCATGTGCCTGTACCCGGATAAGGGAAATACGGAGAAGATTTTCCACACTTCTTGGGACCGTACCAAAGCGGTCCAAAAGTTCTCCTCTCATTTCTTCACTTTCCGCAAAGTTTTCTATGGAAGCAATTCGTTTATAGATATCCAATTTCTGCACTTCATTAACAATATAAGAGGGCGGAATAAAGGCATCTACATCCAGATCTACCAAGGTATTGAAATCTTCCAATGTCACCGGAAGTCCTTTCAGATTCTTCACAGCTTCGTTGAGCATTTTGCAATACAAGTCATATCCCACAGCTTCCATGTGTCCATGCTGTTTCTTTCCAAGAAGATTGCCTGCACCACGGATCTCCAAATCCTTCATGGCAATCCGGAAGCCGCTTCCCAAATCCGTAAATTCACGAATTGCCTGAAGTCTTTTTTCTGCCACTTCTTTTAACACTTTATCCTTTTGATACATGAAGAAAGCATAAGCCACACGGTTACTTCTTCCCACACGTCCTCTTAGCTGATACAGCTGGGACAAGCCCATCTGATCAGAATCATGAATGATCATGGTATTAACATTAGAAATATCTAAACCGGTTTCAATAATGGTAGTGGAAACCAGAACATCAATTTCACCACTCATAAAATCATACATAATCCGTTCCAGTTCATGTTCTTTCATCTGTCCATGAGCATAGGTTACATTAGCTTCCGGCACCAGATTTTGAATAAAAGCAGTCATATCACCAATGGTATTTACCCGGTTATAAACATAGTACACCTGTCCCCCTCTGGACAACTCCCTTACAATAGCCTCCCGCACCATTTCTTCATTATATTCACAAACATAAGTCTGTATCGGCAAACGTTCACTGGGGGCTTCCTCTAAAACACTCATATCGCGGATTCCGATAAGGCTCATGTGCAGGGTTCTTGGGATAGGGGTTGCGGTAAGAGTCAAAACATCCACGTCATCCTTCATCTGCTTAATTTTTTCTTTATGGGCAACTCCGAAACGCTGCTCTTCATCCACCATCAAAAGCCCCAAATCTTTAAATTCCAAATCCTTGGACAAAATTCTATGGGTTCCGATAACAATGTCCACCAGACCTTTTTTCAAATCCGTAATGGTTGCCTTTTGCTGTGCCGGTGTGCGAAACCGTGACATCAAATCAATTCTTACCGGAAATTCCTTCATTCTTTGGACAAAATTATTATAATGCTGCTGCGCCAAAATCGTAGTAGGAACCAAAAATGCCACCTGTTTTCCATCCTGTACTGCCTTGAAAGCCGCCCGGATGGCAATTTCTGTCTTTCCATATCCTACATCACCGCAAATAAGTCTATCCATAATGCGGTTACTTTCCATATCTGCTTTGGTATCTGCAATGGCTTGAAGCTGATCTTCTGTTTCTTCATAAATAAACATTTCTTCAAATTCCTGCTGCCACACCGTATCCTTTTCAAAAGCGAATCCCTGTTTTTGCTGGCGGATAGCATATAATTCCACCAATTCCTTGGCAACTTCTCCAACTGCACTTTTTACTTTAGTTTTTGTTTTTACCCATTCTTTGCTTCCAAGTTTGTTCAATTTCGGCTTCTTGGCATCCGCAGAAGCATATTTTTGTATCAAATCCAAACCCGTAGCCAGAATATATAAATTGCCGCCGTCACGATATTCTATTTTAATATAGTCTTTTACAACCTTTTCTACTTCTACCTTTTCAATTCCCTGATAAATACCAAGCCCATGGGTTTCATGAACCACATAATCCCCAATCTGCAACTGGGTAAAATCTTTAATCTTTGTGCCTTCGTATTTCTTTTTCTTCTTTGCTTTCTTTTTCTGGTTCCCAAAAATATCACTTTCGGAAATCACCACAAATTTTAGCAAAGGATATTCAAATCCACGTTTTAAGGCACCATAATAAACCAGTACTTCTGATGGCTGCACCATACGGAAGGGATCCTCTGTATAAACAGCCGTCATTTCCTGCTCTCTCAAATCCTCCGCCAAACGTTTCGCCCTGGTCCGGGAAGGTGACATAACAATAACACGATACCCATTTTTCCGGTATCTTTTTAAATCTTTTACCAAAAGTTCAAAGCTATGATTATAAGAGGCTACACTTTTAGCCATAACCTGAAACCAGTTCGGAGTCTTAATCAGAAGATTTTTATCCTCCATAAAACCAATTTGTACCGATGGAAATTTTTCAATTTTATATAAAATATCTTCTTTTCCATATAAGATATTTGCCTGTTTTTCCAACACATAGCCTTTTTCCAGACGGTGACTCATACTTTCCCTGAATTCGGCTTCTATGGCATCGGAATGCTCCCGGATACGGATAGGTTCATCCAGAAAAACACAAGTTTTCTCATGGTCAAACAATTCGATAAAGGAACCTGTCTTTTCAAAAAAATAATTAATATAACTTTCCAGATTCACACTCATGCCAAGCTCCAGCACCTGTTCTTTCAGTTCCTTTACATGAGAACTTAAACGGTGAGCTTCTTGGGTCAGAAATTCCTTTCTCAAGGCTTGGGATTGTTTTTGTGCATCCTTGTCTATATTATCCAATCCCTCTTTTAACTGTTCTTTGGTAAGAATCAGCTCTGTAGCGGGATAAATACGAATGGATTCCAAATTTTCAATGGAACGTTGACTCAATACATCAAAGCTCCTGATGGATTCCACTTCCTCTCCCCAAAGTTCCATACGATAAGGGTTTTCTCCCGTCAAATCGAAAATATCTATAATTCCGCCTCGTACAGAAAACTGTCCCGGTGCCTCTACCTGATGGGTTTTCTCATATCCCATGGCCACCAGCTGTCGGGCTATTTTTACCTCCGACAGGGTACCGTTTTTTTGAATATCAATGGTATTTTCCCTAAGCACTTCCAACGGCATCATAGGTGACATCAAAGCCCCAAAGGTTGTAACCACCGTTACCGGTTTTCCCTCCATAATCCGTTTCAGTACATTAATCCGCTCTTTTACCAACTGGTTTCCATGAATGTCTGCCTGATAAAAAATCAGGTCTTTTCCCGGATATATCATGACATTTCTGTCATAAAACTGGAAATCCTCTGCTATTTCCCGAGCCCTTAAATCACTAAAAGTAAGGATGACCTTATATTTAAACCGGTCACCCAATGCTGCCATCATATGAACTTTTTGCGAATCTACACAGCCGGTCAAAGAAATGCTCTCCTTCTCTACCGCTAATATTTTTTTCATCCGGGGAAATTCTGCCAATTCCCCCAGAGGACTCATCAATCCTTCCACTGATTCCACCTATTTTACTTTCTTATAATACCAAAATCTATTCTACGTTTTTTGCTTTCTTATTATAAAGATTCATAGCCTCACCAATCTCGTCAATTACCATAAGCTCTACGGCTTTGGTTGCCTTACCGGCGCTTTCGTCCATAATCGCTCTTTCTTCTTTGCTGAAATGCCCCAACACATAATCTGCCAAATCATATCCCTTAGGTTTTTCACCTACCCCCATTTTTATTCTCGGGAAAGCGTCTGTACCTAAATGCTGGATAATACTTTTAATTCCGTTGTGACCACCGGCACTACCCTTTTTACGGATGCGAAGCTGCCCCACATCCAAACTGATATCATCATAAATTATAATCAGTTCCGTTTCTTCCTCTACTTTATAATAGTCAACCAGTTCTCTGACACTCTCCCCACTTAAATTCATATAGGTCTGGGGTTTTGCCAAAATCACCTTTTGTCCGTTAATTATTCCTTTCCCAATTAACGCCTTGTGCTTTTTTTCAAGTACGGTAATGGAAAACTCTTGTGCTAATTTATCTATAACATCAAACCCGATATTATGTCTTGTATTCTCATATTCCCTGGTTGGGTTTCCTAATCCTACTATAATATACATATTCTGCCCTCACATTTTTTATTATGCCATTTAGTTTTTTTAATTTATAAATCCTATTTCTTTCCACATATTTTTCATCTATCCATTAACTATAGCGAATCCCTTTTTTGCCGTCAAGCATCTGTTAACGCTTCTTACTCCCATAGTTTCCTTTGTTCCAACATCATGAAAAAAGGGCTGCCCTGCGGCAGCCCTCTTATACCAACTTAATTTCTATTCTTCTTCCAATAAAGCTTCCTGATATGCTTCTAAAATGGTAGTCTGAATAATTTCTCTTGTAGAAGAATTAATTGGATGCGCAACATCCCTGTATTCTCCATCTGCAGATTTTTTGCTTGGCATAGCAATAAATAATCCCTTTTCACCTTCAATCACTTTAATATCATGAACTACAAATTCATTGTCCATAGTAATTGAAACAATAGCTTTTAACTTTCCTTCTTTTGTAATTTTACGTACCCATACATCAGTAATAGTCATGGTTTTTCCTCCTGATTTTCTGAATCAATCATCTATAAGTTTCATATGCAACTTTGTTTTTACAATAAATCCTAAACAAAAAAACAACTGTTTTGACAGTATATCACATATGTTTTTATTTGTGAACCGGATTTTGCCAAAAATCGTGTATTTTTATTGCACAATAATCATTTTTTTCTATAATTCTGACAGCGAAAAGCTCTTTGTTTTTTGTTACAATAGAAGTATAATGTTAATAAGAGTTTAGAATAACGAGGTATATCTTATGTTTGAAATTGATTTTAAAAAACCTATTCATGTATATTTTGTTGGCATCGGCGGTATCAGCATGAGCGGTCTCGCAGAAATTCTTTTATCGGAAGGTTTCCGTATATCCGGTTCTGATATGAAAGAATCCCCACTTACAGAAAAGCTCTCTTCTTTGGGTGCTTGTGTGTATTACGGACAAACAGTTTCCCATATTGATGAAACTGTGGATTTGGTAGTTTTCACCGCTGCTATTCACGAAGACAATCCGGAATATATTGCCATGAAGAATTTGAACATCCCTTCTCTGACCCGTGCAGAGCTTTTGGGACAACTTATGCGTAATTATAAATACCCCATTGCAGTCAGCGGAACTCACGGAAAAACCACTACAACTTCCATGGCAGCAGAGGTTTTATTGGCTTCTGACACTGACCCCACCCTTTCCATTGGTGGCATTTTAAAATCCATCCGTGGAAATATCCGCATTGGTAAATCTCCTTATTTTGTTACAGAGGCCTGCGAATATACCAACAGCTTTTTAAGCTTTTTCCCCAAAATCGGAATTATTTTGAATGTGGAAGAAGACCACATGGACTTTTTTAAAGATATTCATGATATTGTAGATTCTTTCCATAAATTTGCCGCTTTACTTCCTACCGATGGGACTTTAATTATAAATGACGAAATTGAACATAAAGATGCCGTTATGAAGGATTTAAACTGCAAAATTCTCCGTTATGGTTTTACTCCTGATTGTGACTACTACGCCACCGATATTTCCTATAATGAATTAGGACATGGAGTTTACACTTTAGTACGAAAAAACGGCTCCTCCTGTAAGGTAACTTTGGGTGTTCCGGGACGCCACAACATTTCCAATTCCCTGGCAGTGTTTGCTTTGTCCGATACCTTACAATTACCGGAGGAAAATACCATCAAAGCTTTGAGAGCCTTTGCCGGAACCGATCGCCGTTTTGAATACAAGGGGCAAATTGGTGGCATTACCATTATTGATGACTACGCACACCACCCAACGGAAATTACAGCTACGTTAACTGCTGCAAGAAATTTCCCCCACAAGACTTTATGGTGCATCTTCCAGCCCCATACTTATACCAGAACCAAAGCTTTTTTAACAGAATTTGCCCACTCCCTTATGGCAGCCGACAAAATTATTCTGGCACCTATTTATGCAGCCAGAGAAACCGATACTTTGGGAATCAGCTCTGTTACTTTAAAAGAAGAAATCGAAAAATTAGGAAAAGAATGCCTGCATTTTGATACTTTCGATGAGATAGAAAATTATTTATTACAAAATTCTATCAACGGTGACCTGTTGATAACTATGGGAGCCGGAGACATTGTAAAAGTGGGCGAAAACTTACTTGGACTTTAGTTATCCACAATATCCACAATTTTGATGTGGTTTACTGCATCAAAATGCTGTGGATATTTTTTATTCCAACTTTTTTATAATTTTTCCTAAAACCTTATTTTTAGGGGCTTTTATGGATTTACATAATTCTTCCTATTTTTTTATCCACACTATCCACATTTTCCACAAGATGCGCAAACCCTTGATTTTCAAGGCTTTGCAAGATTTTCGAGGTTTTCTTTTCTATTTTTCTGTGCTATAATTTGAATCTATTCAGAGCCAAACGGTTTTGAATAGATTCCCTAAACAAATTGTAACCTTTCAACGGAGTGTGATTTGCATGAGTCAGTTTCAAATAAATAATCAACAAAATATGAATTATACTTTAGTTGCCAATTCCTTTATTGATACGTTTTTGGCAGAAGCAAATGATGCTCAGGTGAAGGTTTATTTATATTTGTTACGTCATATAGGTAACGTACAGTCCTGTAGTATTTCTGCCATGGCAGATTTTTTCAACTATACGGAAAAAGATGTTCTTCGTGCTTTGTCCTATTGGGAAAGAAAACAGGTTGTGCAATTAGCCTATAATGATACCCACGAACTTGTGGGTCTTACTTTATGTTCTTTGATACAATCCCAAGGCTCCGTTATTGCTCCTGCAGTGCAAGGTTCTGATGATACCATGAAACCATCCGGTATAAAAACCGTAGCTTATATGTCCAATAACGCTACTTTTGTAAAACCGGAATACACTTTAGATCAATTAGCAGAATTTACATCCAGAGAATCTACTGCAGAATTAATGTTTATTGCAGAATCTTATCTTGGCAGAACTTTAAGTGCCAAAGACATCCGTTCCATTTTATTTATTTCGGATGAATTGCATTTTTCCTGCGATTTAATTGATTATCTCTTACAATACTGTATTGACCGTGGAAAGAAAGATTTCCGTTACATAGAAAAGGTTGCCATCAGTTGGGCCGAGGCACATATTTCCACTCCTGAACAGGCACAATCCCAAAGCATGAAGTATGATAAGGATACTTATGCCGTTATGAATGCCTTGGGAAAAAACAATCAACCTACCCCAAAGGAAGCGGATTTTATTAAGCGCTGGTATCAAATTTATGGTTTTACCTCCGATGTGATTTTGGAAGCCTGCGAAAGGACTGTTATGGCAACGGACAAGCACCGTTTTGAATACGCAGATAAAATTTTAAGCAGTTGGAAAGCTTTTGGTGTTCATCATAAAGCAGATATTTCAAAAGCTGATGCCGCTTACGCAAGCCGGAAAAAAATTACACCGCCTCAGACATCTTCTGCTTCCGCAAAAAACAGATTTAACCAGTTTCAACAAAATGATTATGATTTTGATGCCTTGGAAAAAGAATTATTAAGTAATTAAAAGGAGAATCGTTTCGTGGCTTTAACTAATTCTCAGTACAATACTCTTATGAAAACCTACGAAGAAAAACAGCTGGCCGGCCGGCGGGCTTTGGAGGAACGGCAAAATTATGTAAACAAAACCATTCCAAAATATCAGGAACTTTCCTCCCGCATTTCTTCTTTATCTTTAGAATATGCCTCCCGCTTATTGGATGGGGACGAATCTGCCCTGGCAGATATGAAAAAAAACTTAGCTTTCCTTCGGGAAGAAAAAAAACAGCTTTTATCTCTTTTCGGACTTCCTTCCGATTATCTGGAACTTCAATATGATTGTGCAGATTGCAAGGATACAGGCTATATTGGAAATGAAAAATGCCATTGTTTTAAACAGAAAATTATCTCTCTGTTATATCAACAGTCCAATATCAGAGAGATGTTGTCCGAAAATAATTTTTCTGTCTTATCCTATGATTTCTATGAGGATGAGGACTTATTACATTTTGAAAATGCGGTAAAAACCTGCAAGGATTTTATAGATTGTTTTAATTCAGACTACCATAATCTCTTTTTTTATGGTACAGTAGGTACAGGAAAGTCCTTTCTTTCCGGATGTGTAGCAAAAGAATTGATGGACAGAGGTCATTCTGTTATCTATTTCAGCTCTACCGGATTATTTGAAAAGCTTTCCGGAATGTCTTTTGACTATAGTGCCAAAGGTGAATTGGCAGATTTATATGAGGATTTGTATTCATGCGATTTATTAATTATTGATGACTTGGGAACAGAATTAACTAATAATTTTTCTTCTTCCCAGTTTTTTTCATGCTTAAATGAACGTATACTGAGGAAAAAATCTATTATAATATCTACTAACCTATCACTACAGGAATTAAGGGATCGTTATTCTGACAGGATTTTTTCCAGAATAACCAGTAATTTCAAATTATGTAAAATTACCGGTCCTGACATTAGAATGTACAAAAAACGACTTACCAATAGAAAGTGAGGAACTTATGTTCAAATTTAAACGCGACGAAAAAAGAAACTTAGAATCTATCCCTGTTGGCTCTTTAGGAATGATTCCTTTAGAAAGCTGCAATGAATTAGGAAAAAAAGTTGACTATTATTTGGTAAAATGGAGAACCGAAAGAGAACACGAACACAAAAACAGCCTTGCATTTGCAGGTTATCAGCGTAATTCTTACATTATTGCTTCCAAAGCTCCCCGTTTTGGCTCCGGTGAAGGTAAAGGTGTTTTATTAGAATCTGTTCGTGGTACTGACCTTTATATTATGGTTGATGTTTGTAATTACAGCTTAACTTATAATATGAGCGGACATAAAAATCATATGTCTCCTGATGACCACTATCAGGATTTAAAGAGAATTATTGCTGCTGTTGGCGGAAAAGCAAGAAGAATTACTGTAATCATGCCATTCCTTTACGAAAGCAGACAGCATAAGAGAACTTCCAGAGAATCCTTGGACTGTGCTTTAGCACTTCAGGAATTGGTAAGCATGGGCGTTGACAACATCATTACTTTTGATGCTCATGACCCTCGTGTTCAAAATGCGATTCCTTTAAATGGCTTTGAAACTGTACAACCTGCTTACCAGTTTATCAAAGGTTTACTCCGCAATGTAAAAGACTTAAAAATTGATGCCGATCACATGATGGTTATCAGCCCGGATGAAGGTGGTATGGGACGTGCTATCTATATTGCCAACGTATTAGGATTAGATATGGGTATGTTCTACAAACGTCGTGATTATACTCAGATTGTAGATGGACGTAACCCAATTATTGCTCATGAATTCTTAGGTTCTAACGTAGAAGGAAAAGATATGATTATCATTGATGATATGATTTCTTCCGGAGAAAGCGTAATTGAAGTATGTGCTGCGTTAAAAGAACGTAAGGCAAACAGAATTTTTGTATTCTCAACCTTTGGTCTTTTCACTAATGGTCTTGCCAAATTTGATGAAGCGTATGAAAAAGGACATATTACAAGAGTTCTTACTACTAATTTAATTTATCAGAGTCCTGAATTATTAGACCGCGAATGGTACATTAGTTGTGACATGAGCAAGTATATTGCTTACATCGTTGATACTTTAAACCACGACTCTTCCATCAGTGATTTATTAAATCCTGTGGAACGTATTCAGAACATTGTTACTCAGTATAAGGCCGGAAAATTAAAATAAACACACAATATAAAATGAGGTTCCCGTTTGGGAACCTCATTTTCATTCGTACCTCATATAAGTAATAAATTGATTTCCTGCTTTTTCAAACATCTCTCTGGAATCATTCATTCCTTTTTTATAAACAGTTCCGGTTTTAGGATTCATAAGAACCACATTTTGCTCATTAAACCCAACAATCAGATAAGCTTCCTGATTTTCCATAAGTGCCAATACCGGAATATCCTGATCTATATAATACAACACGGTATCTAAAGAGCAACCTCTCAAATCCAAAATTTTTTCTTCTCTTAGGGATTTATTTAAAATATAAATTGCATCTTCTCCCGCATCCAACAACGGCTGGGTTTTTCTGGATATTCCTTCAAATTCCAAGATAGTATCCAAACAAACTGCCAAGGAACCGGTTTCATTATCCATTCGGGTTCCGGTAATTGCCATAATCTGATTCTTAGTATACACCGTACCCTTCTTCCAGATATAATTTCCGTTTCCATCTACAACGCTTCCAGAAAGCATATATGCCTGTTTCACGGCCTCAGAAGAAGATGTGGTAACTTTCTCTACTCCCTTTGGACCATAAACATAAAGAATATTCTCCATATCCGGTAATTCAATATTTACTTCACGTCCTCCCTCAAAAATAACTTCTTTTGGAGTCAAAATTTTTAACGAATGAGGTTGAGTAGTATTTTTCAATACCAACTGAACCACCTTTTTATAAATATCTTTGGATACAACACTTACCCGGTTTACATTTCCGTCTTTGATCTCTTTACTGGCAATATGATCATCTTCTATGGATTCTATTATTTTCTTTTCATTTTTTTCATACATTTTAATCCTTTTCAGGGTAATTTGATTATCCTCAATACTGCAATCTACAATATAATAATTTTCTTTTTCATAATCTTTTAAAATCTTATTATCCTGATTTCGAATCAATAATTTATAAATAGGAAACAAAACATTACCACTGGTTTCTATTTTTACATCTTCCTTTTTAACCAAACCGTATATTAAGTCCTCTTCCATAAATCCAAGAACTGATATATATTGGTTATATCCTGATTTAATTTCTATTTTTTTGCCATCATTTAAATTCAACCAATACAAAGACTTACTTTCATAAGGCTTATTTTCCTTCAGCCAGCTAATCATTCTTCCGGACCCGGAAACCTTGTAGGTTTCTTCCGTCAATTCAGAAATTATAATTTCATAGTTTTTCTCATCCAGGCTGATATCATATAAACATCCTTCTAAAATAAGGAATAAATGATTTTCCATATTTAAATAACTCAAGTTATTCAATTCTTTTATTAGTATATCTGCTGATTTTTCATATGGAATAAAAATTTGCTCTTCAATGGTATTTTGTATCGTATCATAGAAGTATACTGCCACCCCTACTTCTCCTTCATGAATTCCACGATTCATATAGCCGGAAACCATAAAGGCCAAATTTCCACTATCTTCTATCTTCAATATCCTAATTTCAAAGTTCCTATTTTGAGTTCTGATATCAAAGTTATTTTTATTATAGAAAGAAAACACTTCTGACAATTTATTATCCACATTACTATATAAAAATAGCCGGTTAGCATTTACAAAAGCAAGATTCTTTCCACCTTCACTTTCCATCATTTGCACATTTTCATCTGTAATCCCCAAATATATTTTATCATTGGAAAAGGACTCTTTATTTGCATCAAATATTTCATCCATGGTCCGCTCATACTCCAACAAATACATTCTGTTTGGCGCATATCTGACTCTGTAATATTCTTCTACAAAATAGGAATCTCCCTCCATAGCCCCCTTTTCTGTTACCGGATATTTCAATACTACACTGGCAGTCTGTTCCGTAATATCTTTCACAAAAACAGTAGGTTCTTCCACTCTTTCCACCGGAAGCTGATCCCACATTACCTGAGCCAGGCTGCTATGAATATCTACTCTATAGAAATTGGTATTATCACCTTTTTCATTTGATTCCAAATATTTTTTTATTTCCGCTCCGTTACCACTGAATGTAACATTATGAAATCCTAAAATAAAATCCAGTTTTTCTCTTTCATGATAATTTTCGTTCTGAATAAATCTGGTATAATAATAAGCCTTTTCCCCCCCTTCCAAAGTAAGAATGGTAACAAAGGAATATTCCTTATTTACTTCAGTCAAATCCTTTAACTGTATAGAAAATTGGACCTTGCCGGGCATTTTCTGAAGTGTAGCTATTTCTCCGCCTTCTATCAGACGCTCTCCATCTATACTTCGAACTTCATACTCTACCGAATCAATATCTGTATGATAGGTATCTACAACCAAAGTAATTTCCCTATCGGAAGAAATGGGTGTAATACTGTCTTTCGTAAATGCCTCTTCTCTTTTGGATGTATATCCATACATGGTATTGATTTTATGCTCATCTATTTTTACAGAAACTATGGGTAAAGTAGCATTTGGCATTTCCATGGTTATTTCTGATATTTCCTGATTCATAATTATATCTATTACAAATAGGGAAACTATAAATACCAACACTGCTACGATACGTTTTATCCAACTCTTACTCATTCTTTCTCCTTGCAAAATACAATACCTGCCTCATTCTTCTCAGATGATGCTATCCTATTCTCTTTGGCAGTCATTAATTCCTGCATTGTATTCCGTACATGCAAAAACTCTGTTAACCGACTTATACCGGTATCTATCTTTTTATCTTCTTTTTCCTTCACAGCACGTATCAGAATATTTTTAGGCGTATGTTCCATATCAATAAATTCCATCACCTGAACCTGATACCCTTGCTCTTCCAATAAATTTGCACGAATAGCATCTGTTATTAATGCAGATATTCTTTCTTTTATTAAACCGTATTTTAATAAAGGTTGCAATTCTTCATTTTTAATCTGCATATTGACTTCATGCTGACAACAGGGAACTGTAAATATTACTTTTGCTCCCCAAGAAACTGCTTTTTCCAATGCATAATCTGTTGCTGTATCACAGGCATGAAGAGTCACAACCATGTCTACATTACCTTCACCGGTATAAGTACTGACATCTCCCGTTACAAATTTTAATCCTTCATATCCATAACGTACTGCTAAAGCATTACAATCTTCGATTACCTTCTCTTTCAAATCCAGACCTATTACCTGAATATCCCTTTTACACAAAATTTTCATATAATAATAAAGTGCAA
This sequence comes from Lachnospiraceae bacterium, assembly GCA_017555455.1. Taxonomy (GTDB): domain Bacteria; phylum Bacillota; class Clostridia; order Lachnospirales; family Lachnospiraceae; genus SFDP01. Next base: position 14,340 of record JAFZGJ010000096.1, on the reverse strand, counting down.
ATGTAAGGTAAGATTTTCCACATCCAAAATCAATAATATTAATTGGACGATCTGTAGGAAGTATAGGCATAATATCTGCTATAAATTCCAGATATCTGTTAATCTGACGGAACTTATCATAATTACTTCTTACTATTTTCCCTTCCTTGGTCTGAACTCCCAAATCCACCAAGAATGGAACTATTGTTCCTTCCTGCAATATATATTTTTTTGCCTTATTATGAGATAAGTCTACTTTTTTTTCTGTCTGAAGACTTTTCTTCTTAACAGTTACTTTTCCCTTTTTACTAATTAATACGGTTGCCTGCATATTGGTAGCCGTAAGCTCCATCTGTTTAAAATTATTCTCCAAATATCCCATTACTTTAGTAATAAGAGAATTCTTTTCGTAATTTTCATGAAAAACCTGAGTGCCTTTATATTCTGTAACTTGAAAAACAATAGTATTTTTCAGCATAATAGGGCGGATTTTTACTTTACTAATCTCTGCACTATTTTTAGGATTACTTATAATAATCTGATATAATTCTTTTCCTATATATTCTTCACAAAGTGCTCTTACTTCTACCATCTATACCGTTCTCCTATTCCCATTTCCTGTATTTCAACTTAAATAGAACTCTTTTATACTTCTTCTAATAACCTGTTCTTAGTGTAAACTTTTTTGGGAAAAGAAACAATATAAATCACAAAAATATTATCGCTTTCTTCTCTCTACAATTTCATCTATCAGTAATACCCTAACCAGATTCCGTTGGCTTTCCCGGCTCATATTATTTTCCAAAGGAATCAGTCGCAAAATAATTTCTGTCAAACGTTCTACCCGTACTTTATCAGGGTATTCATCATAAATAAAGCTATCTTTTATATCCATTCTGTTTAAAACATCTACAATCACACGAATGTATCGTTTTACTGCTTGAGGATATAATTGTCTGAAATAGTCTCTGTCTGTAATATTTTCTGATGTACTCTTATTCTCTTCCTGTAAAGAATATGCCATGAAATATGACAATGGCGGGCGTCTACTTTCCATAACATCCGCTCCTGAACAATTCTTCTTACAACCAATATATGCTTTTATATGTAAAAGGAGCCAAAACTAATGTTTCAGCTCCTTTGTAAATCATATTATTTTTTTATGGTTTTAATTCTTGCCACAGCTCGAAGTAATGCAGCTTCTGCTCTTGCCATATCAACGGATGCCTGATTTGTACGAAGTCTTTCTTCCGCACGCTGTCTGGCTGCCTCGGCACGCTCTTCATCGATTTCATCGCCCCATTCAATTACTTCCGCCAGAATGGTAACTTTGTCCTGCATAATAGTTGCGAATCCGGAATGTAAGGCTGCTAGCTTTTTGTCTTCTTCTGAGGTAATGGTAAGAACTCCCGGTTTAATAATTACAGTAAGAGGAATATGGTCTTTATATACACCTATTTCACCTTCTGTGGTATTAAACTCAATCATACTAGCCTGTCCCTGGTAAAACACACGGTCAGGAGTAATAATCTCTAAGTCAAAATTTCTACCCTCTGCCATAGATAACCTCACATACTATTTCACTTTTGCAATAACGTCATCAATGCTTCCTGCATTTAAGAAGTAACTTTCAGGAATACTATCATGTTTTCCTTCTAATATTTCTTTAAATCCACGGATAGTTTCATTAATCGGAACATATTTACCTTCCAAACCTGTAAACTGTCCTGCTACGAAGAATGGCTGAGATAAGAATCTCTGTACTTTTCTTGCTCTGGATACAACCAGTTTATCTTCTTCTGATAATTCATCCATACCAAGAATTGCAATAATATCCTGTAATTCTTTATATTTCTGCAAAATTTCCTGTACTCCACGGGCAACCTTATAATGTTCTTCACCAACAATTCTTGGATCAAGAATTCTGGATGTAGATTCCAATGGGTCTACCGCAGGATAAATACCAAGCTCTACGATAGAACGGGAAAGTACGGTTGTTGCATCCAAGTGTGCGAAAGTAGTTGCCGGAGCCGGGTCAGTTAAGTCGTCCGCCGGTACATATACAGCCTGTACGGAAGTAATGGAACCGTTCTTTGTAGAAGTAATTCTTTCCTGAAGAGCACCCATTTCTGTCTGTAAGGTCGGCTGGTAACCTACCGCTGATGGCATACGACCAAGTAACGCAGATACTTCAGAACCTGCCTGTGTAAAACGGAAGATATTATCAATAAATAATAATACATCCTTTCCACCTTTATCACGGAAATACTCTGCCATAGTAAGACCGGTTAAACCAACTCGCATTCTGGCTCCCGGTGGCTCATTCATCTGACCGAATACCATGGTTGTTTTATCAATAACTCCGGATTCAATCATTTCATAGTAAAGGTCATTTCCTTCACGGGTTCTTTCTCCTACACCTGTAAATACGGAATATCCACCATGTTCTGTAGCAATATTACGGATTAATTCCTGAATTAATACAGTTTTACCTACACCGGCACCACCGAACAGACCAATCTTACCACCTTTCTGATATGGACAAAGAAGGTCTACTACTTTGATACCTGTTTCCAGTAATTCTGCTTCTGTGGACTGCTCAGCAAATTCCGGAGCTGCTCTATGAATCGGATCATAGCTAACTCCTTCCGGAGCAGGTTTATTGTCAATAGGTTCTCCTAATACATTGAACATTCTGCCCAATGTATTTTCACCAACGGGTACAGAGATTGGTGCTCCTGTAGCTACTGCATCCATACCTCTAACTAATCCGTCTGTGGGACCCATGGCAATACATCTAACAATATCATCACCCAGATGCTGTGCTACTTCTACTACTAAAACATCACCTGTATTTCTGGTAATTTTAATAGCTTCGTTAATTTCAGGCAAATTTCCTTCCTGGAACTTAACGTCTAAAACAGCACCGATAATCTGTGTAATTTTTCCTGTGTTTGTTCCTGCCATTATTATTTCCTTTCTACCAACGCAGTTTAGCTATGAAATAGCCTGTGCGCCTGCTATAATTTCTGTTAATTCCTGTGTAATTGCACCCTGACGTGCTCTATTATACTGTAATGTCAATTTATCAATAATTTCTTCGGCGTTGCTGGTAGCAGAATCCATTGCCTGCATTCTGGCACCATTTTCACTTGCCACTGATTCCATCATTCCTCCATAAATCAAACTTGTAATATAAGTTGGAATGATTAACTGCAAAGCTTCCTCTTCCTTAGGTTCAAAGTTCATTGGAATATTGCTTTCCTCTGTCACTTCTCTATTTGCATCTGCCTCTACCGGAAGAAGCTTCACCAGTGTAGGGATATGGGATACTGTATTTTTAAAATGGGTATACGCCAAATACAACTCTCCAACTTCTCCCTTTGCAAAAAGCTCCAATGCTTCTTTTGCCAAGGCTCTGGCATCTTCATAAGTCGGTCCATCAATGATTTCACAACAATCTCTGTAAATTTCATAGCCATATCTTGCCATAGCTTCTTTTCCTTTACGACCTACAGCCATGATTTTCACATCATTTTTGTTAAAATCCCCTTGTGTAATTAATTTAATTACATTAGAGTTATAGCCTCCTGCCAAACCTTTGTTGGAAGTAATCATAATAACTAATTTTTTAGTACTATCTGAAGGCTGTAAATAAGGATGTTGAATATTTTTTGCCTTTGCCAGCATATTTTGCACGGTATTATACATAGCGTCAAAATAATTGGTTGTCTGTTCCGCTTTCTGCTTTGCTTTCTGAAGTTTTACTGTGGAAACCAGTTTCATAGCTTTTGTGATCTGCTGGGTACTTTGAACACTACCCTTACGCCTTTTTATGTCTCTCATGGAAGCCATAATATATCACCTTTTCCTATCTTGTTACTGTTCACATAGACCTGTAACATACATTTATTTGAACTGTCCCTTGAATTCCACAATGGCTTTCTTCAATGTTTCTTCCGTTTCCTCAGAAATTACTTTGGTATCTGCAATGCTTGCAGGAATTTCCGGATATTTTGTATCGATAAATGCGAAGAGTTCACTTTCAAATCTTGTAATATCTTCTACTGCAACGTCCAATAAATATTTATTAGTTGCTGCATAAATAATAATTACCTGATACTGTACCGGCATTGGTTTATACTGAGGCTGTTTTAAGATTTCTTTGATTCTTTCACCCTGTGCCAGTTTTTCTTTGGTATCTGCGTCCAAATCAGAACCAAACTGCGCAAATGCAGCAAGTTCACGATACTGAGCTAATTCCACACGGATTGGAGCTGCAATTTTCTTCATCGCTTTAATCTGCGCCGCACCACCTACTCGGGATACGGAAAGACCGGCATTTACAGCAGGACGGAAACCGGCGTTAAACATTTCTGTTTCAAGGTAAATCTGTCCGTCTGTAATGGAAATAACATTGGTAGGAATATACGCGGATACGTCTCCTGCCTGAGTTTCAATAATCGGAAGCGCTGTTAAAGAACCTCCGCCATATTCTTCACTCATTCTTGCTGCTCTCTCTAACAATCTGGAATGGAGATAGAATACGTCTCCGGGGTAAGCTTCACGTCCCGGTGGTCTCTTTAATAACAGAGATAATGTACGGTAAGCAACCGCATGTTTACTCAAGTCATCATAGATAACCAAAACATCTTCTCCGTTTTCCATCCATTCTTCCCCGATAGCACAACCGGAGTATGGAGCAATATACTGTAATGGAGCAAGTTCACTGGCTGTAGATACTACAATAGTGGTATAAGCCATAGCTCCGAATTCTTCTAATGTTTTTACAATGTTAGCAACAGTAGATGCCTTCTGACCAATTGCAACATAGATACATTTAACATTCTGTCCCTTCTGGTTAATAATAGTATCAATGGCAATGGCAGTTTTACCTGTCTGTCTGTCACCGATAATTAACTCACGCTGTCCTCTTCCGATAGGAACCATGGAGTCAATGGCTTTGATACCTGTCTGTAATGGAGTATCTACAGATTTTCTGGTAATAACACCGCTTGCTACTCTTTCAATCTGACGATATTTATCTGTAATGATAGGACCTTTTCCGTCTACAGGCTGTCCTAAGGAGTTTACTACACGACCTAATAATGCATCACCTACAGGAACTTCCACAACTCGTCCTGTAGTCTTCACGATATCACCTTCGTTAATGTTTTTATGGTTTCCAAGTAAAACCGCACCAACATTATCTTCTTCCAGGTTCAATACCATTCCGTATACTTCACCAGGGAACTCTAATAATTCTCCCTGCATCGCATTTTCAAGTCCGTGCACACGAGCGATACCATCCGCAACCTGGATAACAGTACCTACATCAGATACTTCCATTTCTGCAGCATATCTCTTAATCTGATCCTTAATGACTGAACTAATCTCTTCTGGTCTTAAATTCATGGATCTTACGCACCTTTCTTTTTTATTCTGATTAGATTTGTACTTTCAACAAATCTCTTTGTAACTGGTTCAGTTTTGTCTGAATACTGCTGTCTACAACTCTATCTCCGATACGAATCTGCATTCCGCCAAGTAATTCCGGTTTAATCGTATAATGCATTTCCATTTCCTTATAGGAGGTTGTAGCCAGCAACTTCTTACAGATAGCTTCTTTCTTTTCTTCTTTCAGTTCAAATGGTGTAGTAACATAAGCCACCCCAATTCCTTTGAACTCTTTCACTCTATCCAGAAAATAATCTAGTATCTCCATCAGATTTTCACATCTTCCCTTAGAGATAATAATACTAAGAAAGCCTATCAGCTGTTTATCAATTCTTCCGGCAAAAATATCTTCTGTGGTTTTTATCTTTTCTTCCCCGGAAATTCTGGGATGATTTAAAAATTTGAGATATTCCGGATTCTCAAGAAACACAGTTTTCATACCTTCAATTTCTTCCAGCATGACATCTGTTTTTTCCTCTTCTACGGCCAGTTCAAACAAAGCCTCACCATATGTCTTTGATATTAGCTTAGCCATGTACTGTCACCCATTTCCTTTAATGTTTCGTCAATAAGGCTATCCTGAATAGTAACATCCATAGAGGATGCAACTACTTTACCTGCCATTAAAGCAGCTACGGCAACGATTTCTTTTTTTACATCATCTGCCATTTTCTGTTTTTCTAATTTTGCTTCTTCTCTTGCCCTCTCAACGATAGCTACTGCTTCTTCTTTCGCAGCTGCAACAATACGGTTTTCATTGGCAAGAGCACGTTTTCTTGCATCAGCTAAAATGCTTTCTGCCTCTTTATCAATGTCTTTCAGCTTACTTTCATATTCTGCTTTTAAGGCTTTGGCATCTTCCTGATTATTCTTTGCATCTTCCAATTCTGTACGGATTTTTTCCTGTCTTTTCTGCAAAAATGCTCTGGCAGGATTGAAAAGGAAGTATGACATAATAAGAAATAATGCAACTACTGCAATAATCATAAGAGCGGCATCATGAAATAATTGGAAGTCAAGATCAAATAATCTTGGTTCCATAGTCGCTAATACACCTGTTGCACTTAATAATGTGTTCAAGTTTTATGCCTCCTTTCGTTTATTTTTCTTATAGAGGCTTATGGTAATAATGGTTTTACGAATAATAAGAGCATTGCAATTAACAAACCATATAAACCTGTTGTTTCGGCAACTGCCTGTCCTAATAACATAGTGGATGTGATATCACCCTTTGCTCCCGGATTACGTCCTACAGCTGCTGCTGCATGACCTGCTGCAATACCCTGACCTACACCAGGTCCGATACCGGCGATAACTGCTAAACCTGCACCGATTGCTGAACATCCTAAAATAAAGTTGTTATTAAATTCCATTTTTCATTCCTCCTGATAATATATATTTCTTTTTATTCAGTTGTCATTGCATCCGAAATGTATGTCATAGTTAACATACAGAATACATAAGTTTGAATTGCTCCTGAGAACAAATCAAAATAAACGTGTAATACAGCCGGCCAAATAATTGCTATTTTCGATAACAATCCATATACCAAAGCCATCATTACTGTTCCGGATAATACGTTCGCGAACAAACGCAAGGATAATGAGATTGGTACTGCCACATCCCCAATCATATTAATTGGTGCCCAAAAAGGCCATGGGTCACAGAGTCCTTTGATTACTCCACTAACTTTCTGATACTTAAACTTATTAAAATGTATCAGCGTAAACGTTAACAGTCCCAAGGGCAAGGTAACACCATAATCGGCAGTAGGTGGCCTCAAACCAAACAAACCGGATATGTTACTGATGAGAATAAAAATAAAAATGGTTCCGATATAATTTCGAAATCCGGTGGCATTTTTCCCCATGGTACTTCCCACCATATTGTCCAACATCTCTACAATCAGTTCTACCACGTTTTGAAATCCCTTAGGTACTTCTTCTGCCTTTTTCATAGTCTGCCCTGCAATAATAGAGAACACTGCCAACACAAGCATAACTATCAACACACAAATATGTGTGGTTGTAATCCATGCCGTATGACCAAAAATCTCATAAGAAAATACACCGTGGACCATAAAGTCAATATCCGCACCTGCAGATAACAAAACTCCTTGTCCCATACATTCACCTCCTTTGAAATTTAATCATAATTTTATGCGTAAACGGTTGTAAATAAGCTCCTGCTTTCAACCCCATAATTCCTGCGAATGCTGCAAGCGGATTTCCAAAATCCATAATGCACAGAGCAGCAAAAGCAACTACAATTACACCGTAACGAATCATATTTTGGGAGAGAGCATATTTTCCCGCTCCGTCCCCTAAATCCAATGCCCTATTCAGCCCCCACCACATATGAATGGCCGCTCCAAAAGCAAGGATAATTCCAAACCATAATCCTATGGTAAAGTATACTTTATCTTGAACAATCAAAACTCCAATTACTTCTACAAGTATACCATAAAATAGAATTCCTATGAGAAGTTCTTTTAGGGTTTCACTTATTTTTTTTATCTTTTCTATCATTTTTTCTACTGACTTTCTTTTTTATTTTTCTTTTTTCTATTAGAACCATATAACTTGGAGGGCATTTTATCTTTTCCTCCCGATATCTTCCCGGCCAGCAGGTATACATTTCTTCCACCTGCCAAAGCTCCTACAAAAAAGAAAATAATAAATAAAAAGGATGTGTTTAACTTTTCATCCAATAAGTACCCTAAATAACAGCACATACAAATAGGGACTAACATGTGAATAGTAAACTGGCTTATCATACTCAAACACCGAACTACGATACTATTATCTTTCACACATTACTCCCTTCTTATTTTTAAAATTATATTTTCCGTCAACCTGCAGCAATATAAATTCTTAGTAGAAAATGTGTCCCCCGATTTTAATTCCCGTAAGTCCCGGAATGGGTGTTCTGAAATATACACAATTTCCTACGTTAGTTTGTCCTGCCATAGCTTCATCTGCTGCTTTGTAGCAGGATGCCGTAGCTTTGTTCTTTGACATGGCAAGAGCCAGTCTTCCGCTGCCTACAGGTGAAAACTGATATTTCTGATAAATTACTCCGGAAACCGTATTGGGATATACACTACTGAGAACCCTGTTCATAACAACCGCACCCACCGCCAGCTGTCCGGCATAAGGCTCTCCTCCTGCTTCACAATAGATTAAATTTGCCAGCAAATATCTGTCACTTTCTTCAAACTGAACATCGGATATATCTCTCCAGTTAGATTGTGCTGCCAATTTGGAAAGCGATTGTTCTTCTGCCAGCTTTTTCTTTAAATACTCTATGTTTGCTTCCTGCTCTTTAATTTTCGCCTCATATGCCAAAGCCTCCGCTTCCGCATTGGAAATTTCACTGGCAGTAGCAGAAATACTGGTAGATGTCTGCTTTACATAGGTATTTACTTTTTTCTTTTCTGCCTGAATCTGTTCCTTTAGGCTATCCAGTTCTTCTTTTTCCTCTTGCAACCTGGCTTCTTCTTCCTGAACTTTCCTGCGCGTTTCTTCATACTCATTCAGTTTTTTTCTGTCATAAGCTGCAACTTGTTCTACATAATCAGCTTTATTTAACGCCTCTGCCAATGAACCGGAACCAAGCAGGGTTTCCAACAGTGCATAATCACTGCGTTCATACATAAACCGGATTCTGGCCTTCATACTTTCATACTGGACCTGTTCCGTTTCCCGGGCTTTTTCCAGTTCCTCCCGGGTAATCTCAATTTCACCTTCTTTTGCAGAAATCTGCTTCTCCAGCTCATTCAAATTGTTACTTACCACCGTAAGCTTTTCATTTAAATCTGCCAGCTGGCCTTCCAGAACATTTTTTTCTTCTTTTAAGTTTTTCAGATTATCTTTGGTTTCACTCAACTGAGACTGAGTTTCTTTTTTATCTTTCTGTGCCTGATTTAATTTTTCCTGAGTAGAAGTGGCGTACACAATGCCCGTGGGAATTCCGGTCATAAATACTGCTAAAACCAAAGCCCACAGCAGTTTTCGCCTCCCTGCTGCTTTCATATAAATCTACCTCTCCTGTAACTGCTTTGTACCTTCCTAAAAGGGAACCAATTACACCTATACTTCCATTTTAATACTGCGACCGGTACGTTGATACTTCCGATATTCTACACCGGCTGCATCAAACATTCTTCTGGAGCAGATATTTCCCGGAGTATTGGCATATTTATCATCATCATAAATTACGGTTTTGATTCCGCTTTGAATAATTGCCTTTGCACATTCATTGCAAGGAAACAAGGATACATACAGCTTCGCACCTTTCAAACTTCCTCCGCGATAATTTAAAATGGCATTTAACTCACTATGGGTTACATAGGCATATTTCGTATCTACCATATCTCCATCCCTTTCCCATGGAAAATCCTCATCAGAGCATCCCAAAGGAAAGCCATTATATCCCATAGATAATATTTTGTTATCTTCACTTACAATGCAAGCCCCTACCTGTGTATTGGGGTCTTTGGAACGCATACCGGAAAGCAAGGATACTCCCATAAAATATTCATCCCAACTAATGTAATCTTTACGTTTCAATGCCTTTTCCTCCTTATCGGGTACAGAAATTTCATCTTTTGTATGTCATATTCTTTTACACAACTTATTTAGTCTATTCTATAAGACCGATTCTTCTGATATGATTTTCTCCTTCAGAAAATTCTGTGTTAAGAAATGTTTCTACAATATCAAGCGCCATATTTTTTCCTACCATACCGCCTCCAAGAGCAAGTACATTGGCATCGTTATGAAGTCTTGTCATTTTTGCTGCAAAAGGATCATTGCAAAGTGCACATCTCACACCCTTTACTTTGTTGGCTACCATGGAAATACCGATTCCTGTGGTACATACTACAATTCCTTTTTCACATTCTCCACTGGCAACTGCTTCTGCTGCCGCTCTGCCGAACAAAGGATAATCGCAGGAATTCTTATCGTAACAACCAAAATCTTTGTATTCGATTCCCTTTTCTTCTAAATATTCTATTACGATTTGTTTCATATCAAATCCACCGTGGTCACATCCTAATGCTATCATAATTTTTCCTCCTTAAAATATGAAATTTTTTACACATATATAATTTGATGACCTGCTGCTTTTAACAGCCGGTTCATAATTGCCTGTCCCATGGCACATTCTGTAAATGACTCTGAGTAAATTACCGAAACTTCCTCATCATCAAATTCCCTTAATATGGTATAAAGGGTTCTGGCAATGGAATCTTCATCGCTCCGCTTGCCAACACTTTTAATAAGGTCTCCCAAATACTTATCTTTGGTTTCTTCCGTAGCAATTATTCCTACTTTTTCACCCCTACTTTTAGCTTCTTTTGTCAACTCATTTATTTTTTCTATAGTTGTCTTTTCCTCACCCTCGACAATGGTTAATTGTCCCTTAGGTGCATAATGTCGATACCTCATTCCCGGAGCCTTGGGTGGTTCTTTACAATTGATATCCAGAATAGTCTTATCCATACTCACTTCCCCCAAAACTTTTTCCAACATATCTTTGGTAATATATCCGGGTCTTAAAATCATGGGTGTTTCGCCTGTCATATCCACAATGGTAGATTCCAGGCCGATATCAATTCCGTCTCCATCCAGAATCATATCGATTCGTCCGCTCATATCTTCAATCACATATTTTGCCTTGGTAGGACTTGGTCTTCCGGATACATTGGCACTGGGGGCCGCTACATATCCTCCGGCATATTCAATGAATTTCTGCGCTACCGGATGAGAAGGCATTCGTACTGCAACAGTATCTAATCCACCGGTAGTTTCTTTTGGAACCATATCTGATTTCTTAAGAATAATCGTTAAAGGTCCCGGCCAAAAAGCTTCTGCCAGTCGGAATACCGCCTCCGGAATCTCCTGAACGATAGGCGCCAGGTCTTCCATTTTACAAATATGCACAATTAACGGATTGTCCGAAGGTCTTCCCTTGGCAGCATATATCTTTTTGGAGGATTCCTGATTCAAAGCATCTCCTCCCAAGCCATATACAGTCTCTGTGGGAAAAGCCACTAATCCGCCATTTTGGATAATTTTTCCTGCCTCTTGTAAAACTTCCAAGTCCATAGCATTATGGTCAATGGTGATTACCTTTGTTTCCATTTTCTACTTCCTACTTTTATTTTAGATAAATTTCTCTGATTATATAGTGTAACATAAATCCTTTTGTTAGCAAAGCAATTTGTTAAAATCTCCTATAAAAAAGCACAGAAAATTGGCATTTCCGTGCTTTTTACTAATCCTTTTATCTCATATGAAACTACAAATTACATTTTATTTTAATGACTTCTGGATATTATTTCTAATTTTATCAGAGATGACTTCATACTGTTCAATCTCTTCTTCCGAAAGTCCTGCATATTTTACCTGATGGAACATATCTCTTGCCATTAAAATATCCTGCAACACACCTTCTGCTTCCGATAAAAATTCCACTTCAATCTTGTCTGTTTCTTCTTCAGAGCCTCGAATGATATGATTCTTCACTTTCAGAATTTCTCTTGCAGTTAATTTCTGCAAAGAAAGTAACACTTTGGTCTTTTTCAAATGAGTAACCGCCGCAATTTCTTTTAAGGTTCCACTTTCATCCGTCTGACTGAAATATAAAAGCAATTTTACATCACTTAATAACAATTCCTGACGAAGTGCCACAGTCTGTAAATAGCGGTCCAGTAACTTACTTTCTCTATAAGTATCCAAAAAGATTCCTGATGCCTCCGAAATTCCCACACTGACAGAAATTCTTTCATTGCCCAGCTTCATGGCTCCAGGCATGATGGAAGGCATAACTCCGCCATCCCCCGCCGCATCTACCAGAAAACGGTACACCTGACGGCGTCTCTTTTCATAGTCTTCTTCATTGAAAATATCTTTATAGAATTCATTGTAACATTTGAACACCGTTCTTTTCATCTGAATCGTCTTGGTAATGCTCATCCCCTGAGAAACCAGAGACCCCGGTGTTTTTACATAATAGTAAATAGGAACATGCAGTGCATATACATTTTCCACATGACGGATATATTCCATATTAAAAATAAAATCTTCACACCAACTGATGTTCTCATCCATGCGCAATCTGTATTTTTCCACAATATCCCTACGGTACAGTTTATTCCATAAAACACCGTAATAAAAATCTGCCGGTTTTTCCATCATGTAAATGGCAAACTCCTTCCGGGACAAAAGACCATCCTCTCCAATATCTCCTTTATGAGCAAGACGTTCTCCTATGACTCTATAGAAATCCGCGATTACCATTTCGCAATTACTTTCTTCTGCCATTCTTACCATAAGTCCTGTAGCATCCGGTGTAATCCAGTCATCGCTATCTATGAACTGCAGATACTCACCTCTTGCCATATCAATAGCCTTATTTCTGGTATCTGACACCCCACTGTTTTCTTTATGAATTACACGCAGTCTTTCATCCTTTGCTGCATATTCATCACAAATACTTCCGGAGGCATCTTTGCTTCCGTCATCCATTAAAATCAATTCAAAATTTTCAAAATCCTGTTTTAATACGCTCTCAATGCATCTTTCTATATTCTTTTCTGCATTATATACAGGAACAATAATACTAACTTTTGGTTCCATTTTTTCCTTTCATCTATCTCTAACTTAATTCTATAACATAATAACCGCAAGCATTAATTACGGTAGTCTCCTGATAAGTTGATTTCTGTGGAATATTTCTCCCGTAATTTCTATGCACATGTCCATGAATAAAGTATTTTGGTTTGTATTTTTCCATAATATCACGAAAACATTGAAATCCCCTATGAGTAAGATGTTCCATATCGTTTAACTGATATGCCGGTGCGTGGGTCAATAAAATATCGATTCCCTTTTTTCTCCAAAGCTGAAACTTCAATCGGGCCAAACGTTTTTTCATTTCCTTTTCCGTATAGTAATTGGTTCCTTCCCGATATTTGTAACAGCCACCTAACCCCATAATTCGGACTCCGTTATAAACATAAATAGTATCTTCAATACAAATACATCCTTCCGGTGGCATAGTATTGAAGCTTTCATCATGGTTGCCCCGTACATACAATACCGGACAAGGTGCCAACGTTACAATAAATTCCAAGTAGCGTTTTTTCAAATCGCCACATGCCAATATTAAATCATATTCACTAAATGTTCCCGGTGTATAATATTCATAAAATCCCGGATATTCTTCATCTGCAATGGCCAATATCTTCATCATTATTCTCCCTGCGTTTCTGTTTTTGGGGTTCCTGCACTTTTTACAGTTTCCTTCCCCTCTTCACTTAGTGCTTCATATTCCGGAATTTTTCCTTCAATATTTTCCAAAAGCCAGTCAATATCAATAATTTCCTGCAAGCTCAATACTCCATCTGTCCCTTTCGGTTGTTCCCCGTTCTGTGTTTTTATAGTGCCCTGAAATGGTTTAAAGCTTCCGTTACAGATAGCATCCTGCAATACACCTACCAGTTTTTTCACACTGTCCGGTAAATGATTGGAACAAATAACTTCTACTACTCCCGCTGACATTCCCCAATAATAATTTAATGCTTTCTTACTGGATTCATACTCTGTCCGGAATGTTTTATTCATCATACTGCGGATCAGCTTCTCATAATAAACACCCCAATTCCATATAGGCATAGCAAGATTTACTTTCTTTTCATTCTTATATTCGTAAAGACCGAAGGCACTTCTCTCCTCTCCCTCCGGTTTTTTCAAATCCTGGGAAGAGATAATACGGACTCCTTTTTCTTTCAGTCGCTTCTCTGCTGCTTCTGCCCCGTTAATACAGGACCAGTCCAGATATACTTTTGCTCTTGGATTCACCATTTGTACCCCTAAAGCAAATGCATTAATTCCC
>JAFZGJ010000095.1 GCA_017555455.1 Lachnospiraceae bacterium | reverse complement strand
CAAGGAATGGGAAAGCATCCGCTTGTGATACTTTCCCACTTAATTCTTAATCAATGAATATTCTACTTCTATCATTTTCCCTGATGCACCCGTCATCAGTCTTTGTAATTCTTCCATCGCTCTCGCTGAAATTTCCGCAAAATTCTGACGAATGGTATAAATTCCGTGCCCTGCATATCCCATCAAGGCAATACCATCAAAGCCACAAATAGGACGTTCTATCTTCAATTCTTTCATAGCTGCCTTTGCACCTACTGCCATCAAATCCGAAGCACATACAATGATATCTGCCTCATTTCCATATTTTAAAGCAATTTCTTTCGCCTTACCTTCTACGAAATCACCATTTTTCCGGTTCAATTCCAACTTTTTCTCACGTACAAGTCTTTCCATGCCTTCCAAACGTGTTCTTGTTACATAACTGTTTTCATCTCCGCCAATATAAAGTACCTTTTTAGCACTGGTTTCTTCCACTAAAACCTTAGCAACTTCATATTGTGCCTCTCTTTGGTCTATAGTAACAGAGGATGTGTTTTCACTAACATGCTCCCCGTCCACTACTACACATTTAAATTTTTCGCTGGCAATCAATTCCTGCAAAACCTGATTATCCTCAGTTACACCATAAATGATAATTCCGGTAATACTCTGGGATTGCAAATATCGAATCAATTCTTCTGTGGTTTTATCCTGAAACATAAAAACAAAGAGTGTAATCACGTCCAAATTTAATTCCATGGCTTTTGTAATTGCTCCGGATATATACCTCATAGCCATTTCATCAATGGCCTGAGTGGTAACATTTAAATCAATCATTAATGCTACTCTGCCTGCATTTTTGGAAGAAAGCGCTGCTGCCACTGAATTTGGCACAAAATTCAGTTCTTCTACTGCTGCATTCACCTTTTTTCGGGTAGCTTCACTGATATTCGGATAATTGTTCAAAACCTTGGACACGGTTGAAATCGCTACTCCTGCGTGCTTCGCTACATCTTTAATAGATATCATAATTTAAACCTTTCACGCATTTACGCATTTATCTATTACCCAAAGAACGTCACTGCCCTCATACGGCTTAGAAATGAAATCTGCCGCGCCGCTTTTAATTGCAAGAATCATTTTTTCTTTTTGTCCGGCAGCAGTAATCATAATGGCTATTGCCTTCTCATCATACTTTTTAATTAATCTTAGTGCTTCTAATCCATCCATTTTAGGCATGGTAATATCTAACGTAACCACATCCGGCTTTAATTCCTGATATTTCAAATATCCGTCTTCCCCATTGACCGCTTCTCCTAATATGGTATGTCCAGCTTCCTCTAAGATTTTTCTTAATATTTTTCTGGAAGTTCTGGAATCATCTACAATTAATATGTTTGCCATATAATTATCCTTTCTTGCTTCAATTTTACTTATATTCTACTTAAATTCTACTTCATTGCCATAAGCAATTACTAAATCTACTTTTCTTCCCAATACCCTAAGAGGCAACACTAACATTTCCTCTGAAACTACAGCTTCTACATCTGTCGAATATTCCGGCGGACATAAATCCAAAGTATTATCCTGATGTTCCATACTGGTAGCTACCAAGCCGTTAATACAGTTAACAACTTCACCAATGGCATCCAACGCATCCTCATCTACCGTATTAAAAGTTTCCTGCCCATAAACAGATGCCATATTACAAAGAGCATTTCCTCTGCCTACCAAGGCTGTGGTAAAGCCAACCCGGCCTGTAACCTTCTGTAATGCTCCGTTCCCGATTTCTCTTCTATTTGCAAGGTAACCTCTGCCTACACATACATCCAAATCAATCAGACGCATAATGGTTCTTAATGCAACACTTGCAATCTTCTCATATTTTGTTCCTTCCAATGGTAAGAAAAGAGTAAGAATCTGATCGATATCATCGCTTTTCAATTTTTCCATATCGGAAGATGTAAAATTATTATCATACTGAAAATCAATTAAAAGCTGTTCCAACTGTTCAATCAGCATTAGTTGTTGATTTTCTAATGCCTGCGCAAAAGCAAGATAGGCATTTCCCTGTTTTTTTAGTAAAGTCTCCACCTGACCTTCCGTGAGATATCCTTCTTCCACTGCGATATCACCAAAACGCATGTCCATAATCGCCTGCAAACGGTTTACTCTTTCAGCCTCTTCCTGAGTCATCAGTCCTTCTGCTACAGCAATAATACCTAATTTAGCACGAACTTTTCTGTGTTCTACCAACAAATCATATAGCTGTTCTTCTGAAAGTAATCCTACGTCTTTTAAATAATTCCCTATAATACTAGCAATCATGTCTTTTCCCCCGCGTTCTTTTTAGAAACAAAAGGGTAACTCAATAGAATTACCCTTTTATGTTTTATAACTAGATGACTAACTTATTTGATTACAAAACAGGTTTTGTTGTAAAATGATTATATCAGAAAACGTTTTATTATACAAGGTTGAATTCGTAAAGTTCCTTTCTTCCTCTCTATTTTATAACTTTTAATTG
Source organism: Lachnospiraceae bacterium (assembly GCA_017555455.1). Classification (GTDB taxonomy): domain Bacteria; phylum Bacillota; class Clostridia; order Lachnospirales; family Lachnospiraceae; genus SFDP01. The sequence goes on along the minus strand of JAFZGJ010000095.1, from coordinate 1,070 downwards.
ACATAATCCTTTTTATCAATTATAATAAATTCGTTGTTTCAATGAAGCAACGACAATTATGTTTGCGGATGTGGCGGAATTGGCAGACGCGCTAGACTTAGGATCTAGTGGGCGACCGTGGGGGTTCGAGTCCCTTCATCCGCAGTAAAAACCACAACTTTTCAGTTGTGGTTTTTTATTTTTCACAAAAATTCACGCCCAAGTCATCTAAGCCTTGGGCGTGAAGTAAGATTTACATATAATTATATTTCATACCATTTGATTTCGTTAGCTTCCATATGTAAATCAAAGCTTGTTCCATCTCCACGGTATACTGTTGTATCCTGTGGTTCATATGTGTTATTAACAACACAATATTTACCATTCTTAACATAAGCATGAACTTCTACATTGAAGTTTGTAGAGAACCATTTCTGTAATTCATCTTCGCTGTTAGCACTCCAAAGAATACTTCTGTAAAGAATACGGCTGTTTTCAAAGCTGTATGGAAGTCCACTGATATATACAGAACGTCCTCTTCCAAATTCGTTAACTGCCATCTGAACTTCTTTTTCTCTCTGAACAAGAATTTCAGTTCCTTCGTATGCAAAGATGCTCTTCTTGCCTTCTCCAAAGTCTACTTCTTTTGTAGTATCTTTTAAGATAAAGTGTTCCGGATGTTCTTCCCAGTTATACTTGTCGTAGTTCAAAGTAAAGCCGGTTTCTTTTTCTACACCCATCATACTTGCAAGCTGTAAGAAATGTCCCTGATGCTGATGACCGGAAGGTTCTCCAACACCAATAAAGCCACCGCCGTTATACACAAATTCACGGATAATAGATACTACTTCAGGATTTGCCCAGTAATATCCACCGGTATGTGCTGTATCTGCATCACCTACATTAATAATAACATCCACATCATCTAATACAGATTTATCTTTTAAGATATCATCAAAGGAAATAAATGCTACATCAAACGGAGCACCGGAAAGCGCTTCGATAATACCTGCGTAGCTGTAATTCTGTTTCTGGTACAGTGCATGATGCACCATATGGCAGCCCCATTTTCTGATTTTACCCCAGCTGTT
>JAFZGJ010000094.1 GCA_017555455.1 Lachnospiraceae bacterium | reverse complement strand
TGTAAGAGTGGATACTTTCGGAACAGGTAAATTAGATGAAATCCGTTTGGTAGAAATTATTCGTGAAAACTTCGATCTTCGTCCTGCGGGAATCATCAAAATGTTAGACCTTCGTCGTCCAATCTACAAACAGACTGCAGCCTATGGTCATTTTGGACGTCTCGACTTAAATCTTCCATGGGAAGCGCTTGATAAAGTAGAAGACTTAAAGAAATATTTATAAGATATGGTTAATGAGACTGTCGCACTAATTTTAATTAGTGCGACAGTATTTTTTTGATGCAATGATAAAAGGTACGGTTATTCACCGTAGCTGTTTCTTAAAATTTCAATTTCTTTTGCATATCCATCCAACTCATTTGGAGTTTCCAGATAAAATGGAAGATTTTTTAGTGCAGGATGATTAATGATGCGTACCAGTGCATCAAATCCAATCATACCTTCACCGATTTTTGCATGGCGGTCTTTATGGGAACCGAGAGGATTTAAGCTGTCGTTTAGATGGATGGCTTTTAAGTTGGATAAACCAATGACAGAATCGAATTTATATATGACGCCATCTAAATCATTGACAATATTATATCCGCCATCCCAGATATGGCAGGTGTCCAGACAGATACCAATTTTTTCTTTTAAGATAATTCGATCCATGATTTCTCTTAATTCCTCAAAATCACGACCAATCTCACTGCCTTTTCCGGACATGGTTTCCAGTAAAACGGTGGTATTTTGCTCCGGTGTTAAAATGGAATTCAGCATATCTGCTATATATTCAATTCCTATTTCTATGCCTTGTCCAACATGGGAGCCCGGATGAAAATTGTAACAATTTCCGGGAGTGTATTCCATACGTAATAAATCATCTGCCATGGTATTTTTAGCAAATTCCCGTAAGCCTTCATCCGCAGATGCAGCATTTAAGGTATAAGGTGCATGTGCGAGGATAGAAGTAATACTATGTTCTTTGGCAAATTTTAAATATTTTTCCACATCCGTAGGCTTGATATCTTTTGCTTTTCCTCCTCTTGGATTACGGGTAAAAAATTGGAAGGTATTAGCATTTATGGAAACGGCAGTTTTCCCCATGGATTCATAGCCTTTGGAAGAGGATAAATGGCATCCGATTTTTAACATAACTCATTTGCGAATTTTTAAATTCGTCTCTCCTTTTATATAGTATTAGATTAATCATAGCGATTATAACTGATTTTTTTGGAAATGAAAAGTGATTCACCGTGCTTGTAAAAGGAACCGGTGTTCGTTATAATAGAAAGCAAATGTAAACTACGTACTAATAAAAAAATAGTACAGTATATTGGAAGAACAGGAATTCACAGGAGTACACTACATGGCATTTGCGCATTTACATGTCCATACAGAATACAGTTTATTGGACGGTTCTAATAAGATAAAAGAATACGTAAAAAGAGTCAAAGAATTGGGTATGGACAGTGCTGCTATTACAGACCATGGAGTCATGTATGGTGTCATTGATTTTTATCGTGCTGCCAAAGCAGAGGGTATCAAACCAATTATCGGTTGTGAAGTTTATGTGGCTCCCAATTCCCGTTTTGATAAAGAACTGACCGGTGGTGATGACAGATATTACCATCTTGTATTGCTGGCAGAAAATAATGTGGGTTATGCTAACCTGATGAAGATTGTCAGTAAAGGTTTTACGGAAGGCTACTATTATAAACCCCGAGTGGATATGGAAGTATTGAATCAGTATCACGAAGGGATTATTGCCCTTTCTGCATGTCTTGCAGGGGAAGTGGCAAGATATATTCAAAAAGGTCTTTATGATGAGGCTAAAAAATCAGCATTAAAATATCAGGCTTGTTTTGGAAAAGATAATTATTTTTTGGAGTTGCAGGATCATGGTATGCCGGAACAAGCTACCGTGAATCAGGCCCTGCTTCGTATGAGTCGTGAACTGGACATTCCTTTGGTAGCTACCAATGATGTTCATTATACTTATGCAGAAGATGAAAAATCCCATGATATTCTTCTTTGTATTCAGACCGGGAAAAAATTGTCTGATGAAAACAGAATGCGTTACGATGGCGGACAGTATTTTGTAAAAAGTGAAGAGGAAATGAAGGGATTGTTTCCCTATGCTTGGGAAGCGGTGGAAAATACACAGACCATTGCAGACAGATGTAATGTTGATATTGAATTTGGAGTAACTAAGTTACCACATTTTGAAGTACCGGAAGGATTTACTTCCGAAACCTATCTTTCGAAATTATGTTATGATGGTTTAAAAGAACGTTACGGTAGTAACGGAGTCAATAATACAACAAATGCAGAAAACGATGACGATTACATGTATCAGCCGGCGGGAGATACCGGGCAGACCTTAAAAGAACGTCTGGACTATGAGTTGGGTGTTATTAAACGCATGGGATACGTGGATTACTTTTTGATTGTATGGGATTTTATCAATTATGCCAGAAGTAATGGCATTCCGGTAGGACCGGGCCGAGGCTCCGCGGCAGGAAGTATTGTAGCTTATTGCTTGCATATTACCAACATTGACCCCATTAAATATTCCTTACTTTTTGAACGTTTTTTAAATCCGGAACGTGTATCCATGCCGGATATCGATATTGACTTCTGTTATGAAAGAAGACAGGAAGTTATTGATTATGTAGGGGAAAAATATGGTGCCGATAAGGTGGTTCAGATTGTAACCTTTGGTACCATGGCTGCAAAAGGTGTTATCCGGGATGTGGGACGGGTAATGGACTTACCATATGCTTTTGTGGATGGAATTTCCAAAATGGTTCCTAATGAATTAAACATTACCATTGAAAAGGCATTGGTAATGAATCCTGAGTTTAAACAGTTATATGATAATGACGAACAGGTACAGTATCTTATAGATATGTGTAAGCGTTTAGAAGGTCTTCCCAGACATACCTCCATGCATGCAGCAGGGGTAGTCATTTGTCCTAAGGCAGCAGATGAATTTGTACCGTTGTCCCGGGGAAGTGACGGTTCCATTACTACCCAGTTTACCATGACAACCTTGGAAGAATTGGGACTTTTGAAAATGGATTTTCTGGGTCTTAGAACCCTGACTGTAATTCAAAATGCAGTGAACAATATAAAAAAAGAACATGGTATTTCTATTGATGTGGATGCCATTGATTATGATGATAAAGCTGTGCTTGCTTCCATTGGAACCGGAAGAACGGATGGAGTGTTCCAGTTGGAAAGCGGAGGCATGAAAAATTTCATGAAGGAATTGAAACCTCAGAATCTGGAAGATATTATTGCAGGAATATCCCTCTATCGTCCGGGACCAATGGATTTTATTCCAAAGTATATTAAGGGAAAAGATAATCATGATTCCATTACTTATTCCTGCCCTCAGTTAGAACCCATTCTTTCTGCTACCTATGGTTGCATTGTTTATCAGGAACAGGTAATGCAGATTGTGCGTGATCTGGGAGGTTACACTCTGGGACGAAGCGACTTAGTTCGAAGAGCCATGAGTAAGAAAAAACAGGCAGTTATGGAAAAAGAACGTGCCAATTTTATTTACGGAAATGAAGAAGAGGGTGTTCCGGGATGTGTGGCAAATGGAATTTCTGAAGCAGTTGCGGGGCAGATTTATGGGGATATGATGGATTTTGCAAAATATGCATTTAACAAATCCCACGCAGCCTGTTATGCAGTGGTGGCTTATCAGACCGCTTATTTGAAATATTATTATCCGGTAGAATTTATGGCGGCATTGATGACATCGGTGATTGATAATACGGGAAAAGTATCGGAATATATTTTAACCTGCCGTCAAATGGGAATTGAGATTCTTCCGCCGGATGTGAATAAAGGAGAAGCCGGATTTTCTGTAGAAGGAAAAGCAATCCGTTATGCCCTGACAGCGGTAAAAGGAGTAGGGAGACCGGTAATCGAGGCAATTGTAAAGGAAAGAGAAGCCAGAGGATCATATTCTAATTTACAGGATTTTATTACCCGTGATGAGCAGGGAGAAGTAAATAAACGTGTCATTGAAAATTTTATCAAGGCCGGAGCTTTTGACAGTCTGGGTGGCACCCGAAAGCAGTTTATGAGTGTGTATATTCAGATTATGGATCATATCCATCAGGATAAGAAAAATAACATGGCAGGACAAATGTCTTTATTTGACTTGGTTTCGGAAGAAGAAAAAGAAGAATTTGATATTAAACTGCCAAATGTAGGGGAATATTCCAAAGAAATGATGTTAGCCTTCGAAAAGGAAGTTTTGGGAATTTATGTTAGCGGACATCCTTTGGAGGAGTATGAAAGCTTATGGAAAAAACATATCACCAACAGGACATCTGATTTTGTGTGGGATGAGGAAATTCAAGCCATTCATGTGTCAGATGGTGCGAAGGTAACCATTGGCGGAATGATTACGGATAAAAAAATAAAATATACCAAAACTAATCAGGTAATGTCATTCTTCCAATTGGAGGATTTGGTGGGAACCGTAGAGGTTGTTGTGTTTCCTAAAACCTACGAAAAATGTAATGCAAATTTGATAGAGGATAACAAGGTTTTTGTTACGGGAAGAGTACAGGCAGATGATGAAAAGGATGGGAAGCTGATTTGTGAATCCATTCAAAGTTTTGATGAACTGCCGAAAAAATTGTGGATTAAGTTTGCAACGAAAGAATTTTATCAGGAAAAAGAGAATAGAATGTATCAGTTACTGGCAGATTCTGAAGGGAAAGATCAAGTAGTAATTTACATTGAAAATCCAAAGGCAATGAAGACGTTACCGCCAAACAGAAGTGTTTTGGCAAATAAAGAATTATTGGAACTTCTTTCTAAAGAATTTGGAGAAGAAAATATCCGGATAACAGTTTAATCGTACACCAACGATTTCAGACTTAGCGGTGAAACCGTTGGTGCTGTTTCAAAAATAGTTGAAATGCACTTGGAAAAGAGGTAAAATAAAAGGAACTATTGAAAGGTATGGAGGTCGCTATGGCACAGGAAATTAAAACAATTGGTGTACTTACCAGTGGTGGAGATGCACCGGGAATGAATGCAGTTGTTCGTGCAGTTGTACGAAAAGCATTGATGAATGGAGTTGCCGTAAAAGGAATCAAAAAGGGTTATCAGGGACTTTTAAATGAAGAAATCGTAGATATGGGTGCCTCCAGTGTTTCTGATATTATTCAGAAGGGTGGTACGGTTCTTGGTACAGCAAGATGTAAGGAGTTTACCACAGAGGAAGGTCAGAAGCTGGGTGCGGATATTTGCAGAAAGCATGGAATTGATGGGATTGTGGTAGTTGGTGGTGATGGTTCTTATAAGGGAGCTGCGGCATTGGCAAAACAGGGAATTAATACCATTGGTGTTCCGGGAACTATCGACTTGGACATTTCCTGTACAGAATATACCATCGGTTTTGATACTGCGGTAAATACAGCAATGGAAGCTATAGATAAAATCAGGGATACATCATCTTCTCATGAAAGATGCAGTATCATTGAAGTTATGGGACGAAATGCAGGATATTTAGCTCTTTGGTGTGGTATTGCCAATGGTGCGGAGGACATACTTCTTCCTGAAAAATATGATTATAATGAGCAGGGTATTATTAATAATATTATCCGCAACAGAAAGCGCGGAAAGACTCATCATCTTATAATTAATGCGGAAGGTATCGGGCATTCTACTTCCATGGCAAGAAGAATTGAAGCTGCTACCGGTATTGAAACCAGAGCGACGATTTTAGGTTACATGCAGCGTGGAGGAAGTCCTACTTGTAAGGATAGATATTTTGCATCTATTATGGGAGCTTATGCGGCAGATTTATTATGTCAGGGCAAGAGTAACAGGGTAGTATGCTATCAGAAAGGTGAATTTGTAGATCACGATATTCAGGAAGCATTGGCGATGACAAAACAGATTTCAGAATATGAATATGAGGTAAGCAGATTGCTTTCCGGTAATGTGTAACAGTACGGGATGTTGCAGCTACAAGCTTGCAACATCCCTTTTAATATGATAGAAAGAAAAGTATGGAAACATAAGTTCGGGGTGATAAATTGATTACAGCAGCAAGCAATCAAAGAGTAAAAAATCTTGTAAATTTAATACAAAAGTCAAAGGCAAGGCGGGAACAGGATGTATTTATTACAGAAGGAATCAAAATGTTTCAGGAAGCCGAAAATGATAAAATTAAGGAAGTGTATGTATCAGAGTCTTTTTATGAAAAAGGTATGGCAAGAGAAAAAATAGAACAGTGTAATTATGAAATTCTTTCCGATGACTTATTTAAAAAGGTATCTGACACCCAGACTCCTCAGGGGATTTTGTGTGTGATGAAACAGTATCATTATAAATTGGAAGATATGTTTCAGAAAAAAAATCCGTTGTTTTTGATTTTAGAGGATATTCAGGACCCGGGAAATCTGGGAACTATGGTGCGTACCGCAGAGGGTGCGGGAGTGGATGGAATTATTATGACAAAAGGAACTGTAGATATTTATAATCCTAAGACTATCCGTTCCACCATGGGGTCCGTGTATCGTATGCCTTTTTTCTACACAGAGGATTTGCTTGATGTGATGAAACAACTTCAGGAAAGAAATGTGAAACTGTATGCGGCACATTTAAAGGGAGAGCAGTTTTATCATGAAATGGATTTTAAAGGGGCTACAGCTTTTTTAATAGGAAATGAAGGAAATGGTTTGAAAGACGAAATTGCTGAAAATGCAGATGTATATATGAAGATTCCTATGCAAGGAAAAGTGGAGTCTCTAAATGCTGCTGTAGCATCGGTAATTTTGATGTATGAAGCAGCAAGACAAAGAATGAATTAACAGATATAAAAGAAGAGTGGAAGTTTTTGAAGAAAGATGAGGAATAGAAATGAAAATAGGGTTTATCGGTGGTGGTAATATGGCAGGAGCTATTATTGGCGGAATGGTAGAAAAAAAGATTTATGCGTCGGAGCAGATTTTGGCCTCAGGGAAAGATGCAGTGAGTTTGGAGAATTTACATAAAAAATACGGAATCCAAATTACGGATGATAATAAAATTATTATGGAACAATGTGATGTGGTATTTTTGTCTGTAAAACCACAGGTACTACCGTCAGTCATTGCAGAAATCTCTCCTATGGTAAAAGAAAATCAGTTGTTTGTCAGCATTGCAGCAGGAAAGACCATTGGATGGATTGAACAGGAATTTGGAAAAGAAATCAGATTAGTAAGAGTTATGCCAAATACACCTGCTTTGGTTGGAGAAGGCTGTGCTGGTTTATGTGCCAATGCAAACGTAACTGAAAAAGATATGGAATTAGTGCAGGCTGTTTTTGATAGTTGCGGAACCTCATATCAGGTACCGGAGCATTTGATTGATGTAGTAGGAGCTGTGGCAGGCAGCGCACCGGCATTTGTTTTTATGTTTATGGAAGCTATGGCAGATGCAGCGGTGGCAGGAGGAATGTCTCGTGATATGGCATATAAAATGGCAAGTCAGACGGTTTTGGGAAGTGGAAAACTGATGCTGGAAACCGGAAAACACCCGGGGAATTTAAAAGATATGGTTTGTTCTCCCGGCGGAACCACCATTTGTGGTGTAAAAGTGTTGGAAGAACAGGGAATGCGTAGTGCAATTATGAACGCAATCGACAGTTGTATTCAGAAGTCTAAAAAAATATAACCATATTTTGTAACAAAAATGTAAAAAAGAATTAGAAATTTTAGGACAAAACCCCGAAAAAACCAGCCTTTCTTGACAAAAATGGAAATATTTGCTAGGATAAGGCACGTAATAAAATTAATAAATTTGTAACATTTTCGGAGGTTGAAATGAAAGTAAAGAGCAAAATAAACCTGCGAAAGTTAGGAAGCCTTATACTTGGGAGCGTACTTCTGTTTAGTGTATTAACCGTTGAAGTATGGGCCGCTGACTTATCAGCTTTATTAAGCTTGAGTGCAGGTGCAGCAGAAGTTATTGATTCCATTGATAAATTAACTATGGAAGAAGTAACAGAGCTTGCTACTTTAGATGACGAAGAAGAAGCAAAAGAAGCAGAAAAATACAACATAGTCATGGCAAGAGTAAGTAAATATATGAATGTTCGCGAATTGCCGGATTCCAATTCTAAGAGAGTAGGATATCTATATGCCGATTGCGGTGGAACTATTCTGGAAAAAGGTGACGGGTGGACAAAAATCCAGTCCGGTAATCTTGTAGGATGGGCCAGCAATGATTATTTGGTGTTTGGAGAAGCAGCGTATAATCTGGCACAGGAGGTTGGAATATTACATGCTACGGTTGAAGTAAATGGTTTGAGAATGAGAAAAGAACCAAATACAGAGTGTGGCGTGTGGAAGACCTTGGAAAAAGGCGAGGTAATGCAGGCTATTAGGGAACATACCACAGATGAATGGGTAGCGGTGGAGTATGAAGGAGAGTTGGGATATCTTTCCGCAGAATATGTTTCCACAGAATTTGTGGTTGACCATGGAGAAACTTTAGAAGATATAAAAGAACGTGAACAACGTGAAAGAAGAGAAAAACAGAAGCGGATTGCAAAAGAAGGGGCTGGATATATCGGAACTACGGATGAAATGCTGTTAGCAGCGTTGATTCAGTGTGAAGCTGCAAATCAGCCTTATGAAGGACAGGTTGCTGTCGGTGCGGTGGTTATGAACCGTGTGAAATGTGAAGCTTATCCTGATACGATAGCCGGTGTTATTTATGCTTCCGGTCAGTTTACCCCTGCCAAAACAGGAAAAGTGGAAAGATTGGCTTTAAATGGTGTAAAAGAATCTTGCTTACAGGCTGCCAGAGCTGCCATGGCAGGAGAAACTACAGTAGGAAGTGCAATGCATTTCAGAAGAGTAGGGAAACGGGAAGGAATCATTATCGGAGACCATGTATTCTGGTAAAATAAAAAACAAAGATGAGACATCTTGCTAACAGAAGCAGGGTGTCTTTTTTATGTGAGAAATTCATATATTATTAAGAATTTCACATAGAGATTTTAATTGAATACAGTGTGAAATTATAGTATATTATAGAATATCAGTAAAAGAATTGAAAATCCTATAAAAAGGAGGGTGTGTATGGAACCTGTTTATGTGTGGCTGATAGCATTGATTGCATTTGTTGTAATCGAAATTGCAACCATGGGTCTTACAACCATCTGGTTTGCGGGAGGAGCATTGGTTGCGTTGGTATTGGCAATGTTCAATACATCGTTTTATGTGCAATTAGGAGCTTTTCTTGTGATTTCTATCATACTTCTGGTTGGTACCAGACCTCTTGCGATTAAATTTTTTAATCAAAAAAGAGAAAAGACTAATGTAGACAGTATGATTGGAAAACAAGCTATTGTAGTAGCGGAAATAGATAACTTGAGAGAAGAGGGGCAGGTTATCTTAAATGGCATGGAATGGAGTGCCAGAGCTTATGAGGAAGGAAAAATCATTCCTACCGGCGCAGTGGTAGAAGTGAAGGAAATCCGAGGAGTGAAATTAATGGTCGTGGAAAAAGGAAAGGAGCAGTAGTTTATGGGATTTGTTGTATTTATTATTTTATTATTAATTGTAGTGGGAGTATTGGCATCTTGTATTAAAATCGTACCTCAGGCACATGCCTATGTAGTGGAACGATTAGGTGCTTATCAGGGAACCTGGGGAGTAGGTATGCATTTTAAAGTACCTTTTATTGATAAGGTTGCCAGACGCGTATTGTTAAAAGAACAGGTAGTGGACTTTGCACCACAGCCGGTAATTACTAAAGATAATGTTACTATGAGAATTGATACAGTGGTGTTCTTCCAGATTACTGATCCGAAGTTGTTTGCCTATGGTGTGGAAAACCCAATTATGGCTATTGAAAATTTAACAGCTACTACACTTCGTAATATTATCGGTGAATTGGAATTAGACCAGACTTTAACCTCCAGAGAAACCATCAATACCAAGATGAGAGCCTCTCTTGATGTGGCAACAGACCCATGGGGAATTAAGGTAAACCGTGTTGAGTTAAAAAACATTATCCCACCGGCAGAAATTCAGAATGCCATGGAAAAACAGATGAAGGCAGAACGTGAAAGACGTGAAGCCGTAACCAGGGCAGAAGGAGAAAAGAAAGCCAGCATTACGGTAGCGGAAGGTCAGAAGGAAGCAGCTATTTTGGAAGCAGAAGCAGCAAAGGAAGCGGCTATTCTTCGCGCAGAAGCGGAAAAAGAAAGTTTAATCCGTAAAGCAGAAGGTGAGGCTATGGCAATTCTAAAAGTACAGCAGGCAACAGCAGATGGTTTAAGAATGATTAAAGAAGCAGGTATGGACGAAGCTGTATTGAAATTAAAGAGTTTGGAAGCTTTTGAAAAGGCCGCAGACGGTCAGGCAACCAAAATTATTATTCCTTCTGATATTCAGAGCATGGCAGGATTGGCAGCAGGGATTAAAGAAGTTTTAACAAAATAAGAAATTAGTTTGGCACGGCATTTTTAGCCGTGCTGAACTGTTACATAGAAAGAAAAGGCGGGAAACTATATGGATTTTAAGGGCAGACATTTTTTGAAATTATTGGACTATACTCCGGAGGAAATTTTATACTTACTGGATTTGGCTGCTAAGCTGAAAGAAAAGAAGAAAAAAGGAGAACCGGTAGATGTTCTTCGTGGGAAAAACGTGGCACTGATTTTTGCTAAAACAAGTACCCGTACCCGTTGTGCTTTTGAAGTGGCAGCCCATGATTTGGGAATGGCAACTACATATTTGGACCCAAGTGCATCCCAGATCGGTACAAAGGAAAGTATTGCAGATACAGCAAGAGTATTAGGCAGAATGTTTGAAGGGATTGAATATCGTGGATATGGTCAGGAATTGGTGGATGAATTGGCACGCCATGCAGGAGTACCGGTGTGGAATGGGCTTACAGATGAATTTCATCCAACCCAGATGCTGGCTGATTTGTTGACGATCAGAGAGCATTTGGGAAGAATCAAGGGTGTTCGTCTGGTATACATGGGAGATGCCCGTTTTAATATGGGAAATTCCTGGATGGTAACCTGTGCGAAAATGGGAATGCACTTTACAGCTTGTGCTCCAAAAGAATATTTCCCGGATCCCGCTTTGGTAGCGCAGTGTGAAGCCATTGCCAAAGAGACCGGAGGAAGCATTACCTTAGAAGAAGATGTAACCAAGGCAACTACCGATAAGGACGTTGTATACACAGATGTTTGGGTATCCATGGGAGAACCTGCTGAGGTATGGGGACAGAGAATCCGTGAATTATTACCATATCAGGTAAATAGCAAAGTTATGGAAAATGCAGGAGAAAAAGCAATCTTTATGCACTGTCTTCCGGCTTTCCATGATTTAAATACAGAAATCGGATTAAAGATTTCACAGCAGTATGGTGTGACAGAAATGGAAGTTACGGACGAAGTATTTGAGTCTAAGGCATCGGTAGTATTTGATGAGGCAGAAAACAGAATGCATACCATCAAAGCAGTTATGGCAGCCACATTAGGAGCAGAATTTTAATGAATCCTAATATTGTATATTTTGAAGAAACCGGTTCTACTAATGAGGAAGCCCGGAAATTAGCTTTTGCGGGTTATCCTCATGGAACCTTGGTAATGGCGGACAGTCAGACCGGGGGAAAAGGACGAAGAGGCCGGAATTGGCATACACCGAAGGGAACTTCTATTGCCATGAGTTTAATTTTGAAACCACAATTGGAGGCAGAATATGCCTCCATGCTGACTTTAGTGCAGGCAATGGCTGTGGTTAAAGCTATAGAAGAAGAATGCGGTTTGAATGCACAGATTAAATGGCCTAATGATATTTTGGTAAATGAAAAAAAGGTATGCGGCATTTTGACGGAAATGAATCTGGAGGGAACTAAGATTTCTTCCATTATTATTGGGACAGGAATCAATGTGAATCAGGAAGATTTTCCGGAAGATATTTCAGACATTGCTACGTCCTTAAAAAGAGAAAGCGGAAAAGTACATTCCAGAGAAAATTTAGTAAAATGTATTTGCAAGTTGTTTGACAACTATTTTGGAATGTTTATGGAGAGCAAAGATTTGAGCGGGATTTTGGAAGAGTATAATTCCCGGTTAATCAGTGCGGGACGCAGGGTAAAGGTTTTGGATCCCAAGGAAGAATTTATGGGAGAAGCTTTAGGGATTAATGCTTCCGGAGAACTTTTGGTGAAAAAAGAATCCGGGGAAATGGTAACTGTATATGCCGGAGAAGTATCTGTACGTGGGATATATGGATATGTGTAGGAGATAAATTATGGAAGAAAAAATAGTGCTTTGCGGAGCAAATGCTTATGATAAAAAATATTACTTCAATCAGAAGTTTGATAAGATTCCGGACAGTATTAAGGATGAGTTACATATTATCTGTGTGCTGTTTACGGAAGAAGTAGGCGGAATTATTACCTTTGCTTTTGATGAGGAAGGAACTTTGGTAATTGAAACCAATGCATCGGATGAAGATTTTTATTATGATGAAATCAGTAGTGGTTTGTTAGTAAGGGAAATCCGCAGAAAAAAACAGGAATTGTTTGAATCCTTAAGTCTTTATTATAAGGTTGTGATTTTGGGTGAGGATCTTAGCAGTTTGCTGGAAGAATAGAAATGGGAAATTACTTACTGTGAAGAGAATACTCTGAATGGTATGTAAGAAAAGGATAGGAAAATGTCAAAATTAAAAATTGGAAATGTGGAATTAGATAATCCTTTAGTATTAGCACCTATGGCAGGAGTAACAGACCTGCCATTTCGTTTATTATGCAAAGAGCAGGGGGTAGGTCTGATTTGCATGGAAATGGTCAGTGCCAAAGCTATTTATTATAAAAATAAAAATACGGAAAGTCTTTTGGAAATTCATCCTGATGAAACACCGGTATCTTTGCAGTTGTTTGGTTCCGATGCAGATATTATGAGTGAGATGGCAAAAAAAATAGAAGAAAGACCATTCTCCATTTTAGACATTAATATGGGATGTCCGGTACCCAAGGTAGTGAATAACGGAGAAGGTTCGGCTTTGATGAAAAATCCGAAGCTGGTAAGAGAGATTGTTTCGAAAATGAGCAAAGCCATTGAAAAACCTGTAACCGTAAAAATCCGGAAAGGCTTTGATGAAGAACATGTGAATGCCGTAGAAATTGCTAAGATTGCGGAAGACGCAGGTGCTGCAGCCATTGCAGTTCATGGAAGAACCAGAGAACAGTATTATTCCGGAAAAGCAGATTGGGAAATCATTGCAAAGGTAAAAGAAGCGGTATCCGTGCCTGTAATCGGAAACGGAGATGTAACGGATGCAGACAGTGCTTTAAGGATGATGAAAGAAACCGGTTGTGATAGTGTTATGATTGGAAGAGCGGTACAGGGAAATCCTTGGATATTTAGGGAAATCTTATCTCAAATCAATGAAGGAATTGTACTTCCGCGGCCCACCATGGAAGAGATGAGGAATATGATTATCCGTCATGCTAAATTACAGTTGGAATACAAGGGCGAGTATACTGCCATCCGGGAAATGAGAAAACACGTCAGTTGGTATACCACAGGCCTTCCAAACTCTGCTAAGTTCAGGAAGCATGTAAATGAGATGGAAACTCTGGAAGGATTGATAGAAACTGTAGAGAAATTGTTTTCGGAATAATAGGGGGAAGCATGGCAACTATAAGCGTATGTATGATTGTAAAAAATGAAGAAAAAGTGCTTGCCAGATGTTTGGATAGTTTAAAAGGACTTTGGGAAGAATTGATTATTGTGGATACCGGTTCTACCGATGGAACAAAGGAAATTGCAAAGAAATATACGGATAAAGTTTATGATTTTACATGGACCGGAAATTTTTCCGATGCCAGAAATTTTTCTTTTTCCAAGGCAGGTTGTGAGTATATCTATTCTGCTGATGCGGATGAAGTTTTGGATGAAGAAAACAGAGAGAAGTTTTTCTTATTAAAAAATGCTTTATCGGAAGAAAATGAGATTGAAATTGTACAGATGTATTACGGAAATCAGCTTTCCCAAAACAGTATCTATAATTTTGATAAAGAATACCGTCCCAAATTATATAAAAGACTTCGTAAATTTATGTGGCAGGAACCCATACATGAAGCAGTACGTTTGGAACCTGTAGTTTACGACAGTGATATTGTAATTTGGCATAAACCTCACGGGCAGCATGGAGCCAGAGATTTGTCTTATTTTGAAAAAATGATAGAAACCGGCGGAAGTTTATCAGAAAGAATTCAAGATATTTATCTTAGGGAATTATATTTTATTGGTGATAAGCATAATTTGGAAAAGGGACATGATTATTTGACGGCAATCAGTGAAACCGAAAATCCGGAAAGTGATTTGTTCCAGAAGGCAGTTGCGATTCTTTGTAAAGAGGCCAGACTTTTAAAAAAGGAAAGTGATATTTTAAAATATTCTTTAAAAGGAGTGGCCAGTAAAGGAAGCAGTGAGCTTTGCATGGAATTAGGACATTATTTTTATGATAAACAGGAATGGTCGGAGGCTGTTATCTGGTATTACAATGCAGCTTATGAAACATCTTGTCAGATGAGCTTGAAGGCAGCTACTACAGAGCCTTTGACGCAGATAGTTTCCTGTTATGAAAAGTTGGGAATGCATGAAGTGGCAGAGGAGTACCGGAAGCAGTTGAAAGAATTAAGTGAATAAGAAAAAGAAACTGTTTTTCGTGAAAAGATAAGGAAAACAAAGGGTATCTGCCTTGACACTGGTAATAAAAATCGTTATAATGTTGCAGTTATGGAGGGTATTGTTAACTGGGAAATCTGTAAGATTTTCGAGCTGGATCTGAATAGTTACAGAATTTGAATATGAGAGAGGAAATAAAAATGGAAGCAAAGAAAAATATCTTAACCTACGAAGGGTTAAAAAAATATGAAGAAGAATTACAGGATTTAAAAGTAGTAAAAAGAAGAGAAGTTGCTCAGAAAATCAAAGAAGCAAGAGAACAGGGTGACTTATCCGAAAACGCAGAATATGATGCAGCAAAAGATGAGCAGCGTGACATCGAAGCAAGAATTGAAGAATTAGAAAAAATCTTAAAAAATGCAGAAGTTGTAGACGAAGACGAAGTAGACTTAGAAAGAATCAACATCGGATGTAAAGTTAAGATTTTAGATGTAGAATATAATGATGAATTAGAATATAAAATTGTAGGATCTACAGAAGCAAATAGCTTAAAAGGTAAAATCTCTAATGAATCTCCGGTAGGAAAAGCTTTAATCGGAGCAAAAGTAGGGGATGTAATCAATGTAGAAACACCGGCAGGAGTATTCCAGTATAAGGTATTAGAAATTCAGAGATCCAACTAAGGAGGAAAACATGGCAGAAGCACAGAACAACCAGCAGCAGAACCAGGAACAGGATTTAAACCAGATTTTAAAAGCCAGAAGAGAGAAATTAGCAAATCTTCAGGCAGCAGGAAAAGATCCATTTGTAATTACAAAATATGAACAGACACACCACAGCCAGGAAATCAAAGATAACTTTGAAACATTAGAAGGTCAGACTGTATCCATTGCAGGACGTATCATGTTCAAACGTGTTATGGGAAAAGCTTCTTTCTGTAACGTTCAGGATTTACAGGGAAATATCCAGTCTTACGTTGCAAGAGACAGCATCGGAGAAGAAGCTTACGCGGATTTCAAAAAATATGATGTAGGTGATTTGGTAGGTATCAAAGGTGAAGTTTTCAAAACAAAAACCGGAGAAACTTCCGTACATGCCAGTGAAGTAACTTTACTTTCCAAGAGTTTACAGGTACTTCCTGAAAAATACCATGGTTTAACAAATACAGACATTCGTTACCGTCAGCGTTATACTGACTTAATTATGAATCAGGATGTAAGAGATACGTTTGTTAAACGTTCCCAGATTATCAGTTCTATCCGCCGTTACTTAGACGGACAGGGATTCTTGGAAGTGGAAACACCAATGCTTGTAAGTAATGCAGGTGGTGCGGCAGCAAGACCTTTCGAAACACATTACAATGCTTTGGATGAAGACGTTAAATTACGTATTTCCTTGGAATTATACTTAAAGAGATTAATCGTAGGCGGTATGGAAAAAGTTTACGAAATCGGCCGTGTATTCCGTAACGAAGGTTTGGATACCAGACATAACCCTGAATTTACATTAATGGAATTATATCAGGCATACACAGACTACTACGGAATGATGGATTTAACAGAAAACATGTTCCGTCATGTGGCGCAGGAAGTATGTGGTACAACTTTAGTTCCTTACGGCGATGTGGAAATCGACCTTGGTAAACCTTTCGAAAGACTTACCATGATTGATGCAATTAAGAAATATACAGGAATTGATTTTAACGAAATCAAAACCACAGAAGAAGCAAAAGCTATTGCTGATGAAAAAGAAGTTCACTACGAAGACAGACATGTACGTGGTGATATCATCAACTTATTCTTTGAAGAATTTGTTGAAGAACATTTAATTCAGCCTACATTTATCATGGATCATCCGGTGGAAATTTCTCCATTAACAAAGAGAAAACCGGATCAGCCTGAATTAGTAGAACGTTTCGAATTATTCATCACAGCACGTGAAATGTGTAATGCTTACTCCGAATTAAACGATCCAATCGATCAGAGAGAACGTTTCAAAGCTCAGGAAGCAGCTTTGGCAGCAGGAGATGAAGAAGCTAACACAACAGACGAAGATTTCATGAATGCTTTGGAAATCGGTATGCCTCCAACAGGTGGTATCGGTTACGGTATCGACAGACTTGTAATGTTACTTACAAATTCACCAGCGATTCG
>JAFZGJ010000093.1 GCA_017555455.1 Lachnospiraceae bacterium | reverse complement strand
ATATACACTCTACTTCCTGCACTGTTACACATTTTCCCAATTTTATTCCATATTTTTTCTTTTCCTTATTTGCCAAAGTAACTTCTACCCCTGGGTGTGCGGACAAAATCCTAAAAATCCTGTCTACAAAAATTTCTAAAAAAAAGATGTTTCCCTGTATTTTACAGAGAAACATCCTTGAAAGAATTTCCTTTTTTAGTTTCTTCAACTTATAAATCTTTATTCTATAAACAAATATTACTGCACACCTAACTGTGCCCAACTGGATGCTCCGATAATCGGAAGTGCAAAATCTGTATATGGTGAGTTTGGATGATCCATATACTTATATACTTCATAAGCAAACTTAGGAGTACCATCAGCACGTCTTAAACCACATGCCATATTACTATCTGCAATTTCATACGGATGGTCTACCTGTCTATGAATAATTACTGCTTCAACTAACGGCTGCTGGGACATTATCTTATATGCATATACCATAGCTGCTGCCTGAATCTGTTCACTTGTTTTATATCTTGGGTGAGCAGAAGTAAAGAGCATTTCAGAAATAATCAAATGTCTTGGTGTTCCATATGGACTCATCAATTCCGGTCTCATCATATAATTGGTAAGAACGGAGAAGTTGGTTGGAATAAGCATTTTTGTATTTGCATTATTACTAACTAAATTTAATGCTCTGTAAGCACTTGGAATATTCCAAAATGCTGCATTATCCAAAGGCAAACAATGCGGATGGAAGCTTAATCCCCAATCAATATTTCCTGTAGAAGCAATGGCTGCATTAAATGCATCCAGTACTTTCTTTCCGCCATACTGGTTGGCTGTTCCGTCTTCCCACATCCATCTCTGGTCTAAGTTAATATATACTCTTGCATTAGCATTTACACTTTTAATTGCATTATAGCACATACGAACCTGTTGTGCATAAAGCTGTGAAAACTGTGTTACATTATAATTTCCAGTGAAATGCCAACTGTTGTTATTATTTACTTCATTACCGATAATCCAACTATGAATAGATCCAACACCTAAATTAGAGTAACGTTCTGCCAAAAAGTGCATTAACGCCTGAATCTTTTCTGCTCCACCCTGTTCTGCAGTATTGAAAGCATAACACCTCATATTCGGTACACGTCCGGTTGGATAAATTAAATCCAAAGTCGCCGGATTCCAGGTATTTTTAATAACCATTACCAAATGAACATTATTCATCTGACAAAGTGTTGCAATAGCATCATATTCTGCTACTGTTATCCAGTTAAACTCATAAGCTTTTCCGTTATAAACATATGGAATACCACCACCGTTGTAAAAACGTGAAATATCCAATTCATAAGCTGCATAACCGGAACCTGTTTCAATTAAATCTGTATGATACTGCCAATCCAAGGTAAGCCCTTTCTTAGGCCCCATTGGAACCGGAATGGTATGAGTTGCCACTGCTTCCGGATTGGTTATGTAATAATCATTACTTACGGAAACAAATTTGCCTCCTTTCAGAACTGCCACCTGAAAACGGCAGTATAATTTGGATGCTGCTGTATCCAAATTTAATGGTGTAGTCATAGTCACTGCTGCTGCTTTTGGTACTACAGCACAAAAATCTGTTCTTGCTCCAATGGCTGTTTCGTAAGGCTGAAGTGCAAACAAATAATAATTACCGTCATCGCTGGCTTCCACAGCACCGGTTGCCTGCACTACTACCTGATTGCCCTGAATCAGACAAGAAGATATGGTAACACTACCTGCAGCACTTACCTGTAAGCCAAATGCCATAGTCAGAACCGCTACCATAAATAGTAATAAACGTAACTTTCTTCTCATAAATCCCTCCTATACTTTCTAAAACATTTCCTATCATAATTATTATACGAGATAACAACTTTCACCGCAAGTATTACTCGTTCATTTTTGCCAACTTCGCTGCCTGGTCTGCTGCAATACATGCATCTAGAATATCCTGAATATCACCATTCATAATCTTATCTAATTTGTATAAGGTAAGGTTAATTCTGTGGTCAGTGACACGTCCCTGTGGGAAGTTGTAAGTACGGATTTTTTCGGAACGGTCCCCGGTACCGATCTGGCTACGGCGAAGTTCTGCTTCCGCATCGTGTCTCTGCTGCTGTTCCATATCGTACAATTTTGCTTTTAATAAAGCGAAAGCTTTTGCTTTATTCTGTAACTGTGATTTTTCAGTCTGGCTGTAAACAACAATCCCCGTTGGGTAATGTGTTAAACGTACCGCAGAGTCGGTTGTATTAACGCACTGTCCACCGTTACCGGAAGCACGCATTACGTCAATACGGATGTCCTTATCTTCAATCTTAATGTCAATATCTTCATCAACTTCAGGCATTACTGCAACAGAAATGGTAGAAGTATGAATACGTCCGCCGGATTCTGTTTCCGGTACACGCTGTACACGGTGAACACCGGATTCGTATTTCATAACGGAATATGCACCGTTACCGGAAATCATAAAGGTAACTGATTTCATACCACCGATACCGATTTCTTCCACTTCCATAGTTTCTACCTTCCAGCGTCTGCCTTCTGCATAGTGTACATACATACGATAAATTTCTGCCGCAAAAAGTGCTGCTTCATCTCCACCCGCACCTGCACGGATTTCCACAATAACGTTCTTTTCATCGTTAGGGTCCTTTGGAAGAAGAAGAATTTTCATCTGTTCTTCTAATTCTTCCACACGTTTTTTCGCATCGGATAATTCTTCCTTTAACATTTCTCTCATGTCTTCATCAGATTCCATTTCCAACATGGACAAACTGTCTTCAATATCCTGTTTGCTTTTTTTATATTCTTTGAAAGCTTCCACGATAGGTGTTAAATCACTCTGTTCTTTCATCAGCTTACGGAAACGTTCCTGATTATTTGCAACGTTTGGCTCATTTAATTCGCTCATAATTTCTTCAAAGCGAATCAGTAAATCTTCTAACTTATCAAACATTTTTCTCTCCCTTTCTTATCTATAACTTCCATATACGACTCTATCCAGACCGGCAAAATCTTTTACCACTGAAACCTCTTGAAAACCTGCCTGTTTCATCATTTCTGAAACAGCCTGTCCCTGGTCATATCCTATTTCAAAAAACAGCATTCCTTCTTTTGCAAGATACTTACCGCTTTCTGCCACAATCTTCCGGTAAAAAAACAAGCCGTCTTCCATTCCGTCCAAAGCAGACATCGGTTCATGCTCCCTTACTTCTTCCATTAATGTAGGAATTACACTACTTGCAATGTAAGGTGGGTTTGAAACAATCATATCAAATTTTTCTTCCGGTACCTTGGAAAACAAATCGGAATGTATCCATTTCACTGTCTTTTCATCCCATGGATTAAGACGATTCATTGCTGCAATGTTAGCACCATTTTCGGCAGCCACTTTCAATGCCTCTTCAGAAATATCCGCTCCTATCCCACTACAATGATTGGAATAGTGCAACAAACTGAGTAAAATACACCCGGAACCGGTACACATATCCAAAATACGATGTCCGTCACAAAGATATCTCATGACTTCTTCCACCAGGCACTCTGTATCCTGTCTTGGACATAATACATGCTTATTTACCTTAAATTCCAATCCCATAAATTCCTGCACACCGGTAATGTGCTGGAGTGGAATCCTATTGCTTCTCAAAGCAATAGCTTCTCTGTATTTTTCCTCTTCTTCCCCGGTAACTTCTTTGTCACCGTGTACCAAAAGTGTATTTCTATTGGTATGGCAGATATATTCCAAAAGCAGTCTGGCATCCAGTTCATATTCACCGACTCCTGCTTTTTCCAGGCTCTCTCTGCCCCAAAGATACAATTCTTTATATTTCATACTTTACAACCTAAAACCGAATGCTTCTATGCCGGATTCTGTGTATCCTCGTCCACATCGCGTCCAAATTCTTCTTTTAAATATTCCTTCCAATCAAAAACTGCCTCTACCGATTTAATGGCAACTTCTACCATATCCTCTGTAGGTTCCTTGGTGGTCAGCGTCTGTAACCACATTCCCGGTGCAGAGATGATTTTTACCAAAATGTTACTGCTGTTATTGCCTGCAAGTCGGATAATTTCATAAGAAATTCCGGCAATAACCGGTACCAATAAAATACGTACCAATACACGCATAAACGGATCTTCTACTTTGATAAACATAAACAATACAATACTTACCATCATAACAAAAAGCATGAAACTGGTACCGCAACGTTTATGCAAACGGCTGCTTCTCATAGCATTTTCTACTGTTAATTTATGCCCTTTTTCAATACAGTTAATACATTTATGCTCTGCTCCATGATACATATATACCCTTTTAATATCTTCCATGGCAGAAATCAGTACTACATATCCTACAAAAATCCCAAGACGGATGATTCCTTCGATAATTGCCAAAACTGTAGTGCTTCTGACAAACGAATTTAAGAAAGAGCTGATAAAATAAGGCAATACCATAAAAATACCAATTGCTAAAATAATGGAAAGTGTTACCGTAACTGTGTTGATTACGCTTTCTGCCTTATCTTTAAAAACTTTTTTCAACCATTGATCCATGGCAGTTTCCTGCGCTTGTGCATCTTCCATAAAATTAGCGGAATAGGTTAATGTCCTTGTTCCTAATATCAGGGAATCCACAAAATTAAAAATACCTCTGATAAAAGGTGTTTTTTTTATTTTGTTTCCATGCATAACGCCATGAAATTCTTCTGTATCTATTTCCAAATTTCCATCCGGTTTTCGTACTGTCACTGCATAAAGGTCGCCTTTTTTCATCATAACGCCTTCTAAAACTGCCTGACCTCCGATACCACAAGAACGGTTGCACTTTTTACTCATTCTTCAACCTCTCCTTTCGAACCTATATACAAAACAAGGTTGAGATTTCCACCTCAACCTTTTTTCGCAATACTTATTTAACTCCGTATTTTCTGTTGAACTTATCAATACGTCCGTCAGCTCTTGCTGTTTTCTGCTGGCCTGTGTAGAATGAATGACATTTAGAACATACTTCTACGTGAATAGCTTTCTTTGTAGAACCAGTTACAAATGTATTACCACAGTTACAAGTTACAGTTGCCTGATAGTAATCAGGATGGATTCCTTCTCTCATTTTGTCACCTCTTCAATTCAATAATCCTGTGTACAGGTCTTTTTTTAAAGTAGATATTCTCTACTGTTATTGTTCTCATCCACTCTGTTTGCTCTCACAAACAGCTTTTACATTGTAGCATAGGGTTATTTTCTATGCAATACTTTTTTTCGATTTTATTAGAAGAATTTAATCTTTTTTACCATTTCAATGAACTCACGGTTATTTTTTGTTTTATTAAACATATCTACAACCTTGTCCACAGCTTCTTCTGCCTTCATACCATTGAAAGCACGGCGAATATTGTTAATCGCTTCCAATTCTTCCGCATTTAACAATAAATCATCTCTTCTGGTTCCGGACTGCGGAATATCAATAGCAGGGAATACTCTTTTTTCCGCCACTTTACGGTCAAGTACCATTTCCATGTTACCGGTTCCCTTAAATTCTTCGTATACTACGTCATCCATCTTACTTCCTGTGTTTACAAGCGCAGTAGCAAGAATAGTTAAGCTTCCGCCTTCTCTCATATTTCTGGCCGCACCAAAGAATTTTTTCGGCATATGAAGGGCTGCCGGATCAAGACCACCGGATAAGGTTCTTCCACTTGGCGGAACCGTCAGATTATAAGCTCTTGTCAAACGGGTAATGCTGTCTAACAACACCATAACATCCTGCTTATGTTCTACCAGACGTTTTGCTCTTTCCATTACCATTTCCGCCACACGTTTGTGATGTTCCGGCAACTCGTCAAAGGTAGAATAAATAACCTCCACATTAGGTCCTTCGATAGCTTCTTTGATATCCGTAACTTCTTCCGGTCTTTCATCAATTAATAAAATAATTAAATGGGTATCCGGATTATTTCTTTTTACGGATTTTGCTACTTCCTTTAATAAGGTAGTTTTACCGGCTTTCGGCGGAGATACAATCATACCCCTCTGCCCCTTACCAATAGGACTCATTAAATCCATAATTCTCATCGCTACGGAAGCTCCCGGTGTTTCCAGTCGCATTCTTTCATCCGGGAAAATAGGAGTCATATCTTCAAAATTGCAGCGTTTTGCAGATACTTCCGGTGCATATCCGTTAATATTTTTTACATATAATAAGGCGCTAAATTTTTCTGTTTCTTTTTTGATTCTGGTGTTTCCGGTTACAATATCCCCGGTTTTCATGTTAAAACGACGGATCTGGCTTGGCGCCACATAAACATCATTTTCTCCCGGCATATAGTTTTCGCAACGGATAAAACCAAAACCATCCGGCATAACTTCCAAAATACCACTGGCTTCAATTCCACTGTCCAGCTCGCTTAAATCCGCAGGATTTTTACGTTGGATTACTTTTTCTCCTTCTCCTGCATTTTCCATCTCCGGTTTTGCATACTCCGGAGTTTCTCCTTTTGCTGCTACACTTTCCTCATGTTCATTTTCTTTGGATGCTTTTTCCTCATTTTCTTTTGCGTCCAATTCCAACATAGCATTTACAACTTCACTTTTCTTCATTAAAGAAGTTCCTTTAATTCCTCGGGCTTTTGCAATGGATTTTAGATCCGCAATTGCTAAAGATTCATATTTTTCTCTCATATTTTTCTCCTGTTTTTCTATGTTTATGTATTGTAATAAAACTAATTTTCTAAATGGGAATCTTGATACGACTGTATCTTATGTGTAATGATGATTTATCATTCTGAATTGTAGTCTTAAAAATCGTTCAAACACTTCAACTATGATTATATATTGGTATACTATATCACTTTTCATTAATTATACAACACTTTTTTTTAAATAGAAAGTGCTTGCTAAGAAATTTTAATTGGGCTATCATATGGTATAGTTTTTTATTTTGCAATTTAAGGAAACAGCCTCTGTTTTCTTATTACGGATACAGGCCGCCAAAATATTGCGGCAGACTGGAGAATGTTATGACCATAAATGAAAAATCTTTGGAACTTCATAAAGAATGGAATGGGAAATTAGAAACCGTTTCCAAGGTTCCCGTAAAATCCAGAGAGGCTTTAAGCTTAGCCTATACTCCCGGTGTAGCCCAGCCCTGCAAAGTCATTGCAGAGGATAAGGAAGCAGCCTACACCTACACCATGAAAGCCAACACCGTTGCAGTTATCAGTGATGGAAGCGCGGTCTTAGGACTGGGCAATATCGGTCCTCATGCCGCCATGCCGGTAATGGAAGGAAAAGCTGTCTTATTTAAAGAATTCGGAAATGTAAATGCCGTTCCTATCTGCTTAGATACTCAGGACACGGAAGAAATTATTAAAACCGTAACCTACCTGGCGCCGGGATTTGGTGGTATCAATTTAGAGGATATCAGCGCTCCCCGCTGTTTTGAAATTGAAGAACGTTTAAAAGCCACCCTGGACATTCCCGTGTTCCATGATGACCAGCACGGAACAGCCATTGTGGTTTTAGCCGGAATCATAAATGCTTTAAAAGTAGTAAAAAAAGAAAAAGAAAACTGTAAAGTAGTCATTAATGGTGCAGGCAGTGCCGGCGTTGCCATTACCAAACTGCTTTTGACTTACGGATTTACCAATGTCATTATGTGTGACAAGGTGGGAATTGTTTCCACCTCCACAGAAGGCTTAAACTGGATGCAGAAAAAGATGGCGGAGATTACCAATCCTAATCAGGAAACCGGTGACTTAGCCCATGCCATGAAAGGTGCAGATATTTTCGTAGGCGTTTCTGCCCCTAATATTGTAACTCCGGAAATGGTTTCTTCCATGAACAAAGATTCCATTTTGTTTGCCATGGCAAATCCGGTGCCTGAAATTATGCCGGATATCGCAAAACAAGCCGGTGCCAGAGTCGTAGGTACGGGAAGAAGCGATTTCCCAAATCAGGTCAACAACGTAGTAGCTTTCCCCGGAATTTTCAAGGGTGCGTTGGAAGGCCGTGCAAAACAAATTACAGAAGAAATGAAACTGGCTGCTGCCTATGCCATTGCAGGTCTTGTTAAAGACGAAGATTTACACGAAGACAACATTATGCCGGAAGCTTTTCATCCGGAAGTTGCCAATGTAGTTGCAAATGCAGTAAAAAAATACATTAAATAGTATTAAGGAGTTCTATGTTCCCTGATTTTTGGTTAGACCGTCCTTATTATTCTTTGGACGCTTATTGCAAAAAAAGATATGGTGCAAAAGTATATAAAATTGCTCTGGATGCGGGGCTTACCTGTCCCAACCGTGATGGGACTTTAGGAAACCGTGGCTGTATTTTCTGCAGTGCAGGAGGCAGTGGTGACTTTGCCGTAAAGCCTATGGACTCCGTTGCCCACCAGTTGAAAACAGGACAGGAAATGTTTGGTAAGAAAAAAACAGGTAATTTATTTATTGCTTATTTTCAGGCTTATACCAATACCTATGGGAATTTAGCGTATTTGGCCGAAATTTATGAAGAGGCTTTAAAACAACCTCAGATTGTCGGTATTTCCATTGCCACAAGACCGGACTGCCTTCCCAAAGAAGTGCTGGATTTATTGGTTTCTTTACAGGAAAAGTATCCTCACAAGGATATTTGGGTAGAATTGGGGTTGCAAACCATTCATGATTCCACTGCTGCTTATATCCGCCGTGGCTATAAACTGGAGGTTTTTGATACCGCTGTGGCAAATTTAAAATCCCGCAATATTCCTGTCATTGTCCATGTTATTTTAGGATTGCCGGGGGAAACTGCGGACATGGTACTCCGGACCCTTCATTATTTAAACCGCCTTTCCATTTTCGGCATCAAATTACAATTATTACATGTATTAAAAGATACGGATTTGGCAACGGATTATCTGGCAGGTAAATTTGAAACTCTATCCAAAGAGGAATATATGTCTCTTTTGATTTTGTGTCTGAAAAATTTATCCCCGGATATTGTAATACACCGGTTAACCGGTGACGGACCAAAAGATTTATTAATCGCTCCTACCTGGAGTTTATACAAACGTGACTTTTTTAATACCCTACACCGCCATTTAAAACAAACCGGTGAATTTCAAGGGCAGGATTTTCACACTTATACCGAGCCCTTATTATAATATAAAAAATTTGGAGGAAAAGCATGGAGTTTAGTGCCTCTCAGGAATCCCTGACACTTTATAAATTAATCGTGTTATATATGTTAGACAAAGTAGCATTTCCCCTGACCCAGTCTCAAATCAGTGAATTTGTGCTGGATAAGGGCTATACCAATTATCTGACCTTACAACAGGTAATCTCTGAATTAATAGAAACCAATTTAATTACAGCCCATACCACCTTAAACCGTACCCAGCTTACCATTACAGAAGAAGGTAAGGATAGTCTGGGATATTTTGAAGGCCGTATTGGTGATGCTATCAAAAAAGAAATTCTGGACTATTTCAAAGAAAAGTCTTTGGAATTAAAAAATGAGGTTTCTGTGGTTTCCAACTATTACAAAGCGGTAACCGGAGAATACGAAACTGTTTTAAGTGCCAAAGACGGCGATATTACTTTGGTAGAAATCAAGCTTTCCGTTCCCACCCCACAAATTGCTTCTTCCATCTGCGATAACTGGAACAAAAAGAACCAGGAAGTATATCAGATGCTGACCAAGATGCTGTTTTAACCATGACGTAACAGGACAAAATAAGTCTTCATTATATATATCCCTTGTTCGCTTGCTGCTCGTTACAATGTATGTGATTAACGTACAAAAACTGTAAACAGTTTTGTTCGTTCCTCTCATACATTGTCTCGCAGATGCGTACAAGTTGGATTTATATAACAAAGACTTTTATTTTTGTCCTGTTCCTGTTCTCTAAACAAATTCAGTTTTTATTCTTCCTCTGCTTCTTTTCTAATACGTTTCATATGTTCTTTGATTTTAGCCTCATATCCATTTCCATCAGGCTTATAAAACTCTTTTCCATTCAATTCATATGGAAGATACTGTTGTTTTACGTAATGGTTTTTATAGTCGTGGGCATATTTATATCCGATTCCGTGTCCCAATTTTGAAGCTCCTTTATAATGTGCATCCTGTAAATGTGTTGGTATTTTTAAATCTCCGGATTTTCTCACTTCTTCCATTGCATCAAATATGCCAAGGGAAGCGTTGCTTTTAGGTGCGGTTGCCACATAAGTCACTGCCTGGGATAAAATAATCTGTGCCTCCGGCATACCCACTCTTTCTACAGCCAGGGATGCTGCCACTGCCACCTGCAAAGCCTGTGGGTCTGCATTTCCCACATCTTCGGAAGCGCAAATCATAATCCGTCTTGCAATAAAAGTTACACTTTCTCCTGCATACAGCATTTTAGCGAGATAGTAAAGGGCTGCATCAGGATCCGAACCACGCATACTTTTGATAAAGGCAGAAATGGTATCATAGTGGTTATCGCCACTTTTGTCATATTTTACTTTCTTTTTCTGGATACATTCACTGGCCACTTCCAGGGTAATATGTATCTTACCATCTTCACTTCTTTCCGTGGTCATAACACCAAGTTCAATAGCATTTAGAGCATGTCTGGCATCTCCACCTGCAATGTCTGCCAGAAATTCCAAGGCATCCTCGTCTATAATTGCATCATAGGAACCCATTCCTTTTTCCTTATCATATACCGCTCTTCTGATAAGTTCTTTGATATCATCTGTCTCTAATGGCTTTAATTCAAAAATGATGGAACGTGACAATAGCGCCCCATTCACCTCAAAATACGGGTTTTCCGTAGTTGCCCCAATAAGAACTATAGTTCCGTCTTCTACAAAGGGCAGCAGATAATCCTGTTGTCCTTTATTGAAACGGTGAATTTCATCGATGAATAGAATAGTTTTTTTCCCATACATCCCCTGATTATCTTTTGCCTTAGAAATTACTTCTTCCATATCCTTTTTCCCGGCAACTGTAGCATTAATCTGCACAAATTCAGAGCTGGTAGTTCCTGCTATGACCTTTGCCAGAGTAGTTTTTCCTGTTCCCGGAGGACCATAGAAAATCAAAGAACTGATTTTATCTGCTTTAATGGCACGATATAACAATTTATCTTTTCCTATAATATGCTTCTGCCCAACCACTTCTTCCAAGGTAGTGGGACGAAGTCTTGCCGCCAACGGCGATTCTTTCTCTTTATTATTTTGTCGCATATATTCAAATAAATCCATTTTTTATCCTTCCTGTTTATCTTTCCTCTACCAGTGAATATCATATTTTATTCTTTCTTTCCAAGTTAATCAGCAAGTGATTAACTTGTCAATAAATAATGTGAATATTTTACTATGTTTTTAAGTATTTTACCTAGTTTTTTGTCTAATAATTTGATATAATGTAACCATATTAAATTCCATATTTAATAATACATAAAGGGAGGTATTGACCAATGAGCAAAAAATATGTGTACCTTTTTACAGAAGGTAACAAAGACATGCGTGAAGTTCTCGGTGGTAAAGGTGCTAACCTTGCAGAAATGACAAATGCAGGTATGCCGGTTCCCCAGGGATTCACAATCAGTACAGAAGCTTGTACACAGTACTACAATGATGGACGCCAAATCAACGATGAAATCATGAGCCAGATTTATGAATACATCGGAAAAATGGAAGAAGTTGTTGGTAAACAGTTTGGTAGTGTAGAAAATCCACTTTTAGTATCCGTTCGTTCCGGTTCCCGTGCATCTATGCCAGGTATGATGGATACAATTCTTAACTTAGGTTTAAATGACGAAGTAGTTGAAGGTTTAGCTAAATTAACAGGAAACCCTCGTTTCGCATATGACAGTTACCGTCGTTTCGTTCAAATGTTCTCTGACGTAGTTATGGAAATGTCCAAAACTTACTTCGATAGCATCATTGAAGAAATGAAAGAAGCTAAAGGTGTTAAACTTGACGTTGAATTAGACGCTGATGACTTAAAAGAATTAGTTGTTAAATTCAAATCTTTATACAAAGAAAAAATGGGATCTGATTTCCCATCTGATCCAAAAGTTCAGTTAATCGAAGCTGTTAAAGCCGTATTCCGTTCTTGGGACAACCCACGTGCTAACGTATACCGTCGTATGAATGAAATTCCTTACGATTGGGGTACAGCTGTAAACGTACAGGCAATGGTATTCGGTAACTCCGGTGACAATTCCGGTACAGGTGTAGCATTT
>JAFZGJ010000092.1 GCA_017555455.1 Lachnospiraceae bacterium | reverse complement strand
GTGTTTCATAAAGAAAACGGAGGTTCTTCTTCTGCCAGAAACTTGGGAATTGAGAATGCTAAGGGAGAGTATCTTGGATTTGTAGATAGTGATGATTTTGTTTCTCCTACTATGTATGAAGAATTAATAAATGCGGTTTTGGAATATGATGTGTCCATTGCCCAGGTTTCCCGGGATGAGATTGATGATAAAGGAAATAAGTTACCGGATGTGTGTACCCCTCCGGAAAAAGCCTATCTTTGTAGCAGTGATGAATTTATGAAAGAACTGTTACTGCACCGTGGAGATTGTTCCTTTTGTACCAAGTTGATAAAAAAAGATTTGTTTGCAGGCAAAAGATTTCCGGTTGGAAAGCTGAATGAGGATTTTTATCTTCTTCTTCAGATGTTAAAAGAGGTAAAAGGAATTTATATTCTGCCGGGACAACATTATCATGTGTTTTATCGTATTGGAAGCAATACCAGAAAGAAAGATAAAAATGAGTTTTCCAGAGTGTTTATGGATATTGTAGAAAATGCTGATGTGGCACAGGAGATTGTGGATAAACATTATCCTCATTTAAAAGAGGTGTGCATAAGATTCGGATTATTCCAAAGACTGGATTATATGCTGCATATTCCGGTAGGACAGATGAAATCGGAGAATCGGTTTTATGTAGATGTGAAAAAATATTTGCGGAGTCATGTTGCGGATACCTTAAAAAATCCGTATTTAACGAAAAAAAATAAGATTTATCTGCTGCTTTTAACGGTAGCGCCGAAAATAGTACGTTTTTTGCATCAAAAAGTGAAGGGATTGTAAGCCGGAGTATTTGCAATCGTAAAAGGCGTATGGTATAATCCAAAGAAAGTATTGTTTTGTGATTTTATGTATATAAAACATGAAGTATGGTACATTGTGTATAAGTAGAAGAGACAAACTTAGAATGAGAGGACGTTATGTTAAATAATAAAACAATTTTAGTAACAGGAGGAACAGGTTCCTTCGGAAAATGCTTTACCAAATATGTATTAAAAAATTATAATCCTAAGAAAATTATCATTTATTCCCGTGATGAATTTAAACAATGGATGATGGCAAATGAATTCAAAGAATATCAGGACAAGCTTCGTTTCTTTATCGGAGATGTAAGAGACCTTGCCAGAATGAAGAGAGCCTTTGTTGGTGTAGATTATGTAATTCATGCAGCAGCTATGAAACAGGTTCCTGCCTGTGAATATAACCCGAACGAAGCCATTAAAACCAATATTGAAGGTGCCCAGAATGTAATTGAAGCAGCTCTTGACAGTGATACTGTGAAAAAAGTAGTTGCTCTTTCCACAGACAAAGCGGTAAATCCTGTAAACTTATATGGTGGTACAAAATTGGTTTCTGATAAATTATTTATTGCAGCCAATGCCTATGCAGGGGAAAAAGATATTAATTTTTCCATCGTTCGTTATGGTAATGTTGCAGGCAGCCGTGGTTCCGTAATTCCGTTCTTTAACAGTGTAATTAAAAATGGTGGAACTGAACTTCCAATTACAGATTACCGAATGACCCGTTTCTGGATCAGCTTAACTCAGGGAGTTGAGTTAGTAATTAAAGCTTTGGAAGAAGCAAACGGAGGAGAAACTTTTATCAGTAAGATTCCTTCCTTCAAAATTACAGATTTAGCAGAAGCTATGATGCCGGGATGTGAAAAACCGGAAGTTGGCATCCGCGAAGGTGAAAAATTACATGAAATCATGGTAACTGTAGAAGATTCCATGACAACCTATGAATATGAAAAACATTTCATTGTATATCCGCAGATGGTATGGAACAACAGACAGAAACCAAACATGAGCGGTAAGAAAGTACCGGAAGGATTTTCTTATAGTTCAGATAACAATACAGAATGGCTTACTGTGGAAGAAATTCGTGAATTGTTAAAAACAGTTGAGTTGGAAAAATAAAATTATTTGAATAACAGGCTTAAAGCGTTAGAAAACAAATGGAATAAGTAAAAACATTTAAGATTGAATGGCATTTAGTTGCTCTTCAATCTTAAATTTTATATAATGAAAAAAATAAACAGATAAAAAATCTGGGGAAAAATCATATGATGTGTAGTCAGGAAAGGGATAAAAATGAACAAACCGGCAATTCTGGGAGGAACTCCCGTAAGAGATACAAAATTATATTATGGACATCAGTATATTGATGATGCAGATATTCAGGCAGTTGTTGATGTGTTAAAAAGTGATTATTTAACCTGTGGTCCTAAGATTACGGAATTAGAAGAAAAGTTATGTAAGCTTACAGGATCAAAATATGCAGTTGTTTGCAGTAACGGAACTGCAGCCCTTCATATGGCATGTATGGCAGCAGGAGTGGAACCGGGAGATGAAGTAATTACCACACCCATTACCTTTGCAGCCAGCGCTAACTGTGCGTTATATTGTGGTGCAAAACCGGTGTTTGCAGATATTAATGATAAAACTTATAACATTGATCCTGAAAAGGTGAAAGAAGTAACTACTGATAAGACAAAAGCCGTAGTGGCGGTAGATTTTACAGGACAATCTGTTGAGTTAGATAAACTTATGGC
>JAFZGJ010000091.1 GCA_017555455.1 Lachnospiraceae bacterium | reverse complement strand
GCATAAATACCGGCTTTATATCCACCATTCTGAATGGTCTGGCAGAAGGCATTGATAACCTTTGTTCTGTCGCCACTGGACAAGGCATCCGCACGTCCGCCACTTGGTTCCACGTCTATGAATACAGGATATGCCAAATTATATCCTTTTACCTGACTAAGAACCATGGATGCTTCTTCTACCGCTTCTACTTCATTCACAGCCTGACTAAAGAAATATACTCCCACTTTCAGTCCCGCATTGGTTGCTCCCTGAATATTCTGTCTAAAACGGTTATCCTCTACCAAAGCTCCCTGGGTTGAGCCGCGGAAACCGGTACGGATAATTACATAAGAAACACCGGAATTCTTTACCTTATTCCAGTCAATACTTCCGTTCCAAGTAGAAACGTCAATTCCCAAAATTCCGGAACCGGTATTTAAGGTACCATCACTGTTGAAGCTATATTTAGCACCTTGAATAATCTGTTCGCCGGTTACTTTATTTCCATTTTTATCAAAATAGTAGGTTCTTCCATCCAGATTTTGCCAACCGGTATAAATATATTGGGAAACCTTTTCCTTTTTATAGAAGGTACTGTGTTTGTAATAATCTGCAACCTTCGCTTCTACATAATTGCCATCTACAAGCACATAAATCTGATTACCGCTTTTATCCTTCAAAGAAGTAGTTGTATCATTTTTAGCATCATAAGCCTTGGAAACCGTAATATTACAGGTTGCAGATTTGTTTTCGTTTTCCACAGCAGCTGTAATATCCACCTTTCCTTCTGCTTTTGCTGTTACCTTTCCGTTAGCATCTACTGTAGCCTTACTTTCATCCGAACTCTTCCAAATAACTTTTTTCCCTTCCGGGGTTACCTTTGCAGTTAAAGTAAGAGTATCTCCCACTTTCATGGAAGCACTGGTTTTATCTAAAGAAATACCGGTTTCTGTTGTTTTTGCTTTTACAGTCACTTTACATTCTGCTTTCTTGCCGGCATCTTTTGTAGTTACTGTTATGGTAGCCGTTCCTTCTTTTACCGCAGTCACCTTTCCATTGGTATCTACAGTAGCTATAGCGGTGTCAGAAGAGGTCCAGCTTACGGCTTTATCGGAGGCATTATCCGGTTTCACCGTAGCCGTTAAGGTTTCTGTTCCTTCCACAACTAATTCTAATGTGGTTTTATTTAAACTGACTTCTGTTACGGAAATTTTATTTTCCGTAACCGTCACATTACACACTGCAGTTTTTCCATTACTACTGGTAACCGTAATTTTTGCAGTTCCTACTGCCACTGCAGTTACTTTACCATTACCGTCCACGGTTGCAACACTGGTTGTATCTGAAGTCCATTTTAAAGATTTATCTGCCGCATCTGAAGGTTCAATGGTTACAGATAATGCACAGCTTTCTCCTACCTTTAAGGAAAGCTTTTCATTTATAACAATAGAAGTTATTTCTTTTTTCGGTACGGTAATAGTACAACTAGCTTCCTGTTTCCCGGCTTTGGCTGTAATAGTTGCCGTTCCGGCTGCCACTGCGGTTACTTTACCATTACTATCTACCGTTGCTACAGAAGTATTTGAAGAAGACCATGTTACTTTTTTATCCGTTGCATTGTCCGGTTTTACTGTAACTGTCAGACTTCCGTTTTTTCCAATTTCTATGGTCATAGCAGAACTGTTTAATGTCAAACCGGTTACATCTACCGTTTCGCTTCCACCGTTGTTTCCACCACTGTTTCCGCCTTCATTTCCGTCATTCTGGTTACCACTGTTATTTCCACCATTGTTTCCGCTGACGCTTCCTCCACCGCCATTTTCATCAATGGTAGCAATATGATCCGCCAATACACTCTGCTGCATAACTCTTAAAACTCCTAAATCCAATTTTAAGGATACACTTAATGCCGGATCTGCAATAGTATCTTTATTTACCTGTATATAAGTTTCCTGTGAATCACTTTCTTTCTTAGTAGATTCCACCCATTCTACCGTATCCTTTAATACATTCTCTGTTTCCACCTTCTGGGCAGTATCTTCCTTAGAAACATCTACTTCACTTTGATCTTTGATTTCTTCGGTCACATCAATTTTTTCATAGACAATTTTATCTTTTACTTTTATGGTTTCCGTAGCAGTACTAAAGCTATAATCTTCCACACCACTAAGTTCCACCATAGAGACTCTGTAATTTCCGGCTGTCAAATTTGTCAAATAGATAATACCATCCATGTCATGGTCAAGTTTGTTATAGGTTTTGTTCTCTCCATCGGTAATTTTTACTTCAAAAGGAATATTTCCTACCAGTTTCCCTGTTTTCTTATTTACAAATTTAATTTTCAAATCCTTTTCCACGGAGGTCATTTTCATAACAACCTTTACCACGGAGGACACTTCACTTTCTACATATTGCTGTGTCACTTCAGCCTCTATTTTCGCTGCTTCCATCATTGCCTTTTTGGCATCTGCCACAGCCAACAGTTTATCCTGCCCCACAACACCGATGTTTTCCAGCTGTTCTCCTACCGGTGCAAACGCAGCAATCTGCTTATCCACGGTACGATTCACAGCATAGGCTACTGCAGTTACCATGGCCACCACCAATACAATGACACCGGTCGCAGCCACAATCTTATCCAACACTGTCCAATGACTCAAAAATCCTCCTGCTCTTTCCCTAAAAGAAACAACTTCTTCTTCATCTTCCTCTTCTTCATCGGACAAATATTCAATGTCATCATCCTGCAATTCTTCCATTTCTTCCTCATCATCCAATATTTCTTCCGGAAGCTGTTGCAAAATACCTTTGGTAGTTTCTATATATGTATCTTCTTCCACTACATCTATAATAGCAAGTTCATCTCCGATTTCTTCCATCAAACTGACCGCTCGTTTTTTCGCCAATTCCTCTGCCACATCCAGCTTCGACCATTCTGAGGTTTCATCCAGATTTATAACCTCCAAATCGTCCTCATCTAAAATTTCCTCTATTTCTTCGCGTTTGCCAAAAAGCTTTTTCATTCTTTCCTCCAAGCTAAAAATTATTACCCCGTGTTCCAAAAACTGACATATTATATCATTTTCTTCCTCTGCTTTCAACCTTAGCACCAAATTTGTCACGCCAATTTTTCCCAATAAAACAACGGTTTTCCTCGAAAATCATCGACCGAAATAGTTTGCCTATTCCTACATAATATGACACTATTTAAGTAAATTTTATTATTCCAAGGAGTTCTATTATGATGTATGTACATTTTTGTAAAATCTGCAAACGAATCCATTTGTTGAACGGCCATAAGATGACTTGTCCCAAATGCAGCCAGCCCCTTACCGAGCTTCAAATATCCTATTTGGAATATATTTCCTTTAGCCATGCAGAAAGAAACCGCTTTTTAGATATGTGTTCCGACCAGAATAGTTTACATAAAATAAGTACCACCTACCGTATGTACAAATACAGTAAATGGTACCGCAATTTACAAATAATAAATGAAGATGCCTGTCAGAATAAACAAAATACCTGCTAGTTTTCTTTTTGTAAGTTTTTCTTTAAAAATAAAATAACTCAACACCGGAACCAATACATATCCTACTGCCTCCAGCACCGGGACACTTAAATAAGATAATCTGCTGTAAGCCACAATGGTTAAAACCATGGAAACAAACAACATGCCATAACCGGTAACTACATAAACATTAAGATATTCCCTAATTTTAGAGCTATAGGTTTTCCCTGCCCCTAATTTTAACATTACCTGGGAAAAAGAGGCTATTACCACGGACAAAAGTCCCAACAATAAAAATGCCTTATTCATGTTCCGGTTTCTCCTGTGTTTCTGTATTGATAATCAAAGTTCCAACAATTACAAGGGCAATCCCAACCATCTGTTTCACGCTGATTTGTTCTCCAAAAATAATTTTTGCCCAAATCGCAGACCACAGCAATGCCATTGCCCTATTTGCATAAGCTACAGACAAGGGAAATATTTTAATCATTTGCTGCCAGCAGATAGCATATATTCCCAAAAACAACAAATCCAGTCCAAAAAACAAAACAATCCGTTCCAACGTATCTCCGGCAGAGGCAAATTTTGCCATAATGCTGGATACGGTATAAATGATAATGATTGCCTGCAATAAAATTATTTGCTTTATTCCAATTTTTTTCATTTTTACTCCCATTCTTTTTCATTTGCTTTTTTTGTTTCCAAGTGCTACTCTTTAAGGGTATACTATCTTATGTTAAGTTTCTTAGCAAGTAAAAACAAATTTAGTAATTATATTTATAAAGAAAGAGGTATAATATTTTATGGAACAGGAACTATTAAATGAACCTATTCAAAAAAAGAAAAAGAAAATAATCATAAAAAAACATCGAAAAACTAATTACAATTACCATCTTATTTTTTTTGCCGTAGTAATTGTTTTATTCCTTTTTGCTATTATTAAATTTTTCCTTTGGAGCAAAGGAGAAGCTTCCGACTATGATCCTAACGAAATCACCACGGAATTTGATGTAGAAACCATGGATCACATTCAACCTATGGATTCTTCCCGTTTTGAAGGAATTAAAGATGACGGTGTTACTACTATTCTCTGCCTTGGTAATTCACCATTTGCCGACAATAAAGAAGAAAACGGTCTCGCCCAAACCATCGCAAAGAAAATGGATGGCGTAGCCTATGACGGCTCTTTTGCCAACTCTCTTCAAACGATGTCCAGCGACTCTTCTCCGGATGCTGCCCATTTGGACGGACTCAGCCTTTATCCTGTTGTCAGTGCTATTTGCAGCAACGACTATTCCATCGTAGAAGCCATTGCCGCAAACGTTGGTGAAGCAGAATCAGAAACCGTTGATATGTTAAAATCTTTGGATTACAGTAAAGTAGATATGTTACTTATTATGTATGATTTAAGCGATTATATCAGTAAACGTCCTCTTTACAATCCTGATGCAAAATATGACGTTACAACCTGGGCCGGTTCCTTATATGCTTCTTTGGAACTGATTGAAAAAACTTACCCACATATCCGTACCGTTGTATTATCCATGCCGGCTTGCGGAAAAACAGTAGACGGTTCCTATATCGATGGTGACACAACAAATCTTGGAAACGGAACCATTCCTGATTATCTGAATTACGAAGTATCTGTTGCTATTGATAACGGCGTATCTTTCATTGATAATTATTATGGTGTGATTAATGTTGAAAATAAAGATGAATATTTAGTAGATGAATATCATTTAAACGAAAAAGGAATTGAAGCTGTAGCAGACCGTTTCT
>JAFZGJ010000090.1 GCA_017555455.1 Lachnospiraceae bacterium | reverse complement strand
GATTTTCAAATGGAATATTCCATTGATATCAGCGTTGTTATAAAGAATGAAAGCCAATTTAATTACTGGCTTGGAGCATTGCCATTTTATGATAATGTCCAGAAGGAAGGAGTCGTTCTGAATGGATAACAGACAAAAAGATTTAGCCAATTACCGAATCCAAGAAGCACAAAATACATTACAGGTAGCAACCAACTGTTTAAATGATGGATTTTATAAAGATGCTATCAATCGTTCTTACTATTCTTCTTTCTATTCCATTAAGGCTGTACTGGCTCTTGGTACTGTAGACTTTAAACGTCACAAAGATGTAGTTGCTTATTTTAATAAAGAATATGTTGCTTCTGAAATTTTTCCCAGAGAAGTTGGCAGACGTTTAGCAACTTTAAAACAGCTTCGAGAAAAAAGTGACTATGATGACTTCTATATAGCATCTAAAGAAAAAGCTACAGAGCAGGTTGAAACAGCAACCCTTATTCTAAATGCTGTAAAAAATTATTTAGAACAAACTTTAGCGGATAAATAAAAAATCTCCTTCCAAGTTCACACGGAATTTATACCGGGTGATCCGGGAAGGAGTTTTTATTTTTACATAAAAAAGAACCCTTTTGAAAGAGTTCCTATATAATCATCATTCATTTATAATTCAAATATTTTTCTCAAGACTCCTTACGATGTAATCGTAAGGCAACGAGAAAGAAAAATATAGTAATTTTTTCAAGCACATCTATTATTTGTCTTCCTCTGTCCTTTCAAGACGTAACTTGAAAGGCATGTTCTTTTTCGTAGGTAGTTCTAGCTTTAACCATCGTTTCAGATTCACCGAAATAGCATTCCCCCAAGCCACTTCTAACAGAATCAGCTAAGATACGTTTTTGATTATCCCCATTTTCTTGCCCAGCATTAATTACGGTTACACTTTCATAACTATCAAGTTGTCCTCCAGAAACAGCAAAAACGGAATGAACATTAAAGAAAAAAGCTAAGAAGAACAATAAAAAATATTTAAAAAATTTGTTTTTAGACATCTTTTTTCACCACCTTTTTTTGAATTAATTTTAAACTTTTTTAAATTCAATAAATTTTAAAGTCTAAAAACTCTTTCTATTATTTTATAATGAAAAATCCCTTATTATAAGTAAAATCTGGTTTGACAATAAAGTTTTAAACAATATCTTAAAATAAAAAAGAGACCCTTAAACGAGAGGTCTCCTATCTTACTATAAATTCGGTTACTTCATAAATTTCTGGAACTTCTGAAATATGTATCTTTCTACTACAATTTTTAATCCACTTATACTCACTTCTTAAATCTAGTAAATTTTTTAAAGTTCTAGCAAATGATTCAGTTTTTTTAGAAGTATATACAGAACCCTGAGTATGTTCATAATCCCTATTTTCAAGAAATATCCTGATTTTTGAATACCCCTGAGTATATCCTAAAAAACCAAATTCTTTTCGAAGTTCTTTAACTAACATATCAAAAGCTATCTGCTTGCGAGTTTCTATTTTAGTACCTTTTGTAGCTCTATCCATATATTTCTAAAAAACCTCCAACAAATTTTCAACTGTACCATTTACATTCCATGTCCATTTTTTAACAATAGGTCTAAACCAATTAGCATTATAAATTAAATCCTCTATAACCATTGCGAATTTGCCCATACTCTCATTTTCATATTGACCTGTTGTTTTTATTTCTATAGAATCAGCAGTCATTACATTATGAATCATTTCCCATAATTGAGCTTCTGTATAATTGCTTTCTTGAATTTTATCATTATCTAACATTATTTCCATAGATATCATAATATACACCTCCTTAATGACTAAAGAATTTATCTTATATTCTATTATATACTTTTTATAAAGATTTACAACACTTAAAAAGCCAAACAAAGAAGTATAAAAAACCACAACAAAAGAGCTTGGCCATAAATCAGAATCGATTTATACCAAGCTTATTTCTTTTGTGTTTTCATATTTTCCTTTTATCCCTTTGTAAGTCCATTACGTAAATTTTTCTTAGAATAAAAAATATCCGTATTTTAAGTTACAATCATAGTTGTAAGTTCATGAAGTTCCCCTATATTAGCAACATCCATTCTTTTTAAACAAGACTTTATCCAAGGACATTCTACTTTTAAATCATTTACAATTATTAATGTTTGAACCTTTGTTAATGCTTTTTTAGAACAATATACTGAGCCCTGTCGATGTTCAAAGTCTCTTTTAGAAAAGAATTTTTTTAATTCTCTATAAGCTTTTGTATATTTTTTAGTTTTCTTACTTGTATCTCCAAAATATACCCGTAACTCATTTACATCAAGGTCAAAAGTTATTTCTTTTCTATATTCTATCTTTGGCATACCAAATTCCCTTAATCTACTAAAATACTTGAATCAATTTCGCATTGAGCTAAAACATCCTCTTCGTCTCCATTTTCATCCCAAATCCATACAGACAC
Source organism: Lachnospiraceae bacterium (assembly GCA_017555455.1). Taxonomy (GTDB): domain Bacteria; phylum Bacillota; class Clostridia; order Lachnospirales; family Lachnospiraceae; genus SFDP01. Next base: position 6,377 of record JAFZGJ010000090.1, on the reverse strand, counting down.
AAAAGGCAAAAACCAAGATTTATTTCGCAATAACAAAACCATTTTACCAAAATCAACAAAAGAATTTTTACTATTTTGAGCTTTATAATTAGATTTATCAAATACTGAAATATTATTTTGTTTCGCAATTTGTTCAAGTCTTTCATAAGTTTCATTTATTGTAAGATTACTTTGTTCTTTAATTTTAGTCTCATCCATAACAATAGTCATAGACATCATAACACATACCTCCTTACTGATTAAACTGATTTTTCTTATATTCTATTATATACTTTTTATAAAGATTTACAACACTTAAAAAAGCCAAGTGAAGAAGTATAAACAACAACACAAAAGAAAAATGACCTGCTTCTCAGGTATACACCTATGAAGTAAAACACCTTTTTTGTTGTAAATAAAATTTGGTGTTGTATAATTTAATTATGGAGGACAAAAAAACTCAGAGATTACCCCTAGTAATCTCTGAGAAAGAAATTTTCTTTTTTATTGGCTTTCGTTTAAAAAAAGAAATCGAAACAAAATTCACACAAGAGCCAAAAAGCTTTTGTAGCATAAGCTTTAAGAACAAAGTTTTTCATACATTTTTTAAAAGAATCAAAAAACACTTTTTTGTTCATATTGAAAGCCCTCCTTTCATAGGAATTGTTCCTCCTGAAAGCAAGGTTTTAGCGTGCGTCAACCTCAAAACAAATTATAACACAAAAATAAGGATATAGAAAGAAATAGGGGAATTTCTTTTTATATCCTTATTTTTTATAAAAGTTATGTTTTAACACTAAAAACACAAAAGAAAAAGGACCTAGCACCAAATCACTTCGATTTGAACTAGGCCTATACCTTTTTCTTTTGTGTTTTCATTTATTCAAGTATCCTTCGTTTAGTAAATTTAAATGTCTTTTTTTATTGTAATCTTATATATTATTTGAAGTAATAATATGCAAAATCAGAGGTTTGAGCCATTAATTGTGACCCTCCAACATTAAACCATTTGTTATACTCCGTCAAAACCCCTTCTGCAGAACCATAAACATAACCATAAAATGATGAATATATTTCATCAAATAATTGCTCACCATCTGGACTTACAAGACGAATAGAATTTCTAACAGAATTCCATTGTAATTCAGTTAAAGCCCCTCTGATAGTTAATTTCCAGCAATCACCAATATAGTCGAGATTCCAAATATAGCTAGAAACAACGCCCGTTAAAAGACCGATACCCGAACCATAATTATACAATTCAGCAGGAGATTCATAATGGCCAGTAGATTGAAAACTCCATAAAGGGTCAAATTGAGCCTTATAAGCATTCCAAGAATCAGTTTCAGGAGCATAGGTAAGTTTAGAAGCAGGAGTAGCAACTAAAGGTAAATCTTTAGCACTAATTTTCATTTTTTCAGTACCACCTTCGTGAGCCCCAGTGCCATATTCAAACTCAACAATAGCATCAAAATCAGGAGTGCCTGGCCTTAAATCTAAATCATCAATAATAAGAACTTCCCTAGCATCATAAGTATTTCTAGTAGCGGGATTGTTCTCGAAATCCCAATGTGAATATTTGTCACGAATTTTTAATACAACTCCATTACTTGCAGTCCAAGTACGTTTCTTTGTCCATTCAGGATGATTTTCTAAATCACTAACATTGGACGCAGTTGCCCCTTGGTTAGACTTTGTTTCAGTAGGTGTTTCTACAGGAGTTTCCACTTTCTGTTCTTTAGTCTCTTCTACAGGAGTTTCTACTTTCTGTTCTTTAGTCTCTTCTACAGGTGCTTCTACTTTTTCTTCCACTTTCTGTGTTGTAGTTTCTTCCGCAGGAACTTCTGGTGTTTCTTCTACTGCTTCTGTAGCGGATTCTTCTGGTTCTTCCGCAGTTGTATTTTTTGCCACTGTTTCTAACACCGGGTCAACTTCTGTTTCATTAGAGTCTATATTTTCTGTAATTTCTGTGTTTTCTGCTACTTCAACTGCTTCCTGATTATCACAAGCTATTAAGCTAACAGATAATAACAGCATTGCCATAACTGTACTTTTTCTCATTTGTATTCTCCATATTCTACTAAATGTATAACTGTTATTATCTTACCATATAATAATTCCCAATTCAATAGTGTATATCTTTTTATACATCTAATCTGTAGCTTAAAATTCGTTTTCATATAAAGCTATACTATTTCAAGAGGTGTACCATTATGGAAAAATTTATGGAAAATAAAGATTTCGGAACAATACAAATCAATCTTGAAAAACTTATGAAGGAACGTGGACTTAACAAGACCAAACTCTCCTATATGTCTGAATTAACTAGGGTTCAAATTACAAAACTCTGCCGTAATCAATCACAGAGATTTGATGCTGGTACATTAGCACGTCTCTGTTATGCTCTCAACTGCTCTTTATCTGAACTAATTGAATATATACCACCAGAAAACAAATAGCAGGATGCCGGGTAAGGCACCCTGTTTTCTTTATAAGAAAATTACGGGTTGCTAACGACCCATGCTATGTTATAATTTGCTTAACGGAAAGGAGTAAGTTTTTATGTATGTACCAAAACCCAATGCTAATGCTATGGAAATCATAGACTTTTTAGATATTATAAACAAAGATATTTACAAGGCTATTTATGAAAAAAAAGATTATCGCTATATAATGAATAAATTAATAGACTTAGATGCGGAAAACTATTTTTACAATTTTCATATCGCAATAAAAACCCAGCATATCTCCAAATTACAAATTTATGCGGGTACACGAAATGTAACTCACGAATTTCATTATGTGTGGGATTATGTTGATTTTGATAGACACCCTGACCTACAATCTACGATAGAAGATGTATTCACAAGTAACAGAAGTGTTCAGGAAATGATTATTGATTGCTTAGAAGAAACAGAAACCTCTCCTGAGATTGTTTCTAATGTACTCAATTACTATATTAACTATCTTGATAGGCTAATCAATTTTACATCTAGCCGTTTTGATTCATATGTAAACCATTACATAAGTTTTACTAAGCTTTTGGACGAGACACAAAAATCGTATAATTCTACCATTAACAAATATTTCCTACCAATTTTCCGCCTGTCACCTTCTGAACAAAAACTACTTAGAACAACAACAGATAGTCAGGTAGTCATAGAGCTAATTACAAAGATATTAGAAAGTTTTGCTACTCCATCAAAAGCATATAAACGATACTCCAAGAGTGTTGTTTACGAAAGAGTCTTTATAGATGGAACTACTACCTATTCCATAAATAAACACTTGGAAGATTTAGGAATCTATCGAAAACAATATTACCGATACCTAACAGAAGGAACTACTCCAAAAAAATATCTGGTACTTTGTATTGCTCTCTTTATAGCTCCTTGTGATTTTGAAAGTATCGAAGAAGTAATGAATGTTTTTGGTTACTCTTTGAAATCAGCCTATATGTATTGTTCACACCGAAAACAAGAAGGCTCTGGAAAAATTGGAATATATGACTACGAAATGAGAGAACTTCTTAACTCTGGACTCGACCTTGATTTAATCAAAATGGAAATGATGGTAGATATGGAAAAAGTTAAAAAATCTAAAAGTACCCCTAATTTTTCATAATATGCCGGGTACATCTGATTTTTTACAACAAAATAGAGTATACTAATTCAGTATACTCTACAATGTTTCCATTTGTTTCCAAAATGTTTCCAACCTTAAATGAGGGGCAAAAAAGCTCCTTTCTATGCGGGTTTCAGAGTGATGCAGAAGGTTCAAGTCCCATCTTCCGCAGTGTCTTAAAAGGGCGAGAAACCTTATAAATCAAAGGTTTCTCGCTTTTTTCATGTCCGAAAACAAAATTATTTTATGCTCACTTTGCTCACTTTTAGGCTTTTCTACCTTATTTTTTCCTTCTAATGCCTCTAATACAATGCTATCCGTTTCTGATTCTTCTTCGATATTGAAAATATAATGCTTAATTGTTGTAGTTTCATCAGCATGCCCTAGCATATCCTTCACGATACTTACATTAACTCCATTATGTAATAAAGTTGAAGCATATGTTTTTCGGATTTTATGCATTGTTCTTATAGGAATCCCTATGTATTCACATCCTCTTTTAATCTGGCAATCTATTGTATCCGGACTTAATAACGTCCCTTTACGACTAAACAACAAATCTTTGCAACTATACCCGTACCTTTCATTAATCTCCTGCACTCTAGCTATAATCTCTTTTGCTCTTTGGGTTAATGGAAGCCACCTGTCACCATCTGCTGACTTAGTGTAATCAACTAAGAAAAAACCAAGGCTTTTTCTATTGTCTAAATCAGAAACATCAAATTTTTCGACAACCTGTCTTTGTATATGTATTTTGTTTCCAACAATATCATTTGTACTAATTGCAAGTATCTCTCCCTTTCTGGTACCTAATTCAAAATCAAGCATTACTGCTAAAGGAGCTGTATTTGATGGATTATTTCTAAGCCTACGCTCCATTTCTTGAATGAGAAGTTCTTTTTCATTGGCTCTGTAAACTTCTTTTGAACTAATCTTTTTGTCAGGGATTAACTTTTTCTTGTTTCCTCTATTCCTATATGGACTTTTTTCCAAATAATCTGCATCAACAGCATACTCCAACATTTGTTTCAAAATCCCACACATATTGTAGTAAGACTTCTTCTTTAGACTATATTTATTCAACATAGCATTAAAGAAATCATCAACGTCTATCTTGGTAATATTTTGAATTGGTGTGTTTATAAACTCTATCTCACTTTTATAAAATCGTTCCCAATCCGCCATCATCCTATTGATAGTACCACTGCTGACTCCATTTACTTTATGCTTCATAAACTTGTAAAAAAGAGTTTCTACTGTGAGTATTTCTTCTTTTCCTTTTTTATCAGCCTTATCCTGTGATATATAAAAAGCAGCTATTGCCTTTTCTAAATCTTTTCTGTTTTTTCGCTTGATGTTCTTTCTTCCAGTTTTCTTGCTATCATCTGGCAAAGTTGTATACCACGCATTTTCACGCTCACTATACCAGATTGAATATCTGTGATTCTGTAAAATCTCCTCTCTCTTTTTCATCTCTATTTGTTCCTGAACGTACGCCAGGTCAATAGTACCGCTGTCTGCTAAAAATTTCAAGATTTCTTCTTTGTTTAACTTATCTATACATATTAAAGGAATAAACAACATTTAAAAGATGTTGCAAATCCCTGTCACCTACCTTTCTATGCAGACCACCCATATCCACCGCCCACCGTTCTGTGTGCGGCTCCTGATTGATGGATGGGCTGCTGCTGTCTGTTTACTGTTCTGTGCTGTTATTCGTCTAAGCTAGCCAGAAGATACTCTGCTATTTCTTCATATCGGTAGCTTACGTTTTCTTTACTTTTAAAGAATTCTTTTAATTTTTTAAAGTATACATTAGGATAATCCATCATGTCATATACAAGTTCCAAATATCTAGTGTCTATTTTTACGACTACATTTGTTTTTAAAGCTATTGATAATGTTTCTACCGTAATATACGGCAAGCCCCATGGACTACCTTCTGCATGCTGTCCAGCATAAAGGAAATATAATTCATCCTTATATTCCAAATAAGGTATGGTTACAGTTTTTATTTCCTCGCACCAATTAACAGCAAATTCATTTTTCTGTGCACACGCCAATCCGCTCCATCCGCAAAGCATTGTGTAAGAGTAATCCGCTTTCTCTTTTGCCTTGGAAGTATTTTCTATTCTGACTTCCTTCCACTCAATCTCTTTCGCACCCTGTGTAATAATTTTTACTCGTGCTTCATCTGCCTGTGCCAATAAAGAACGTTCATGCCATTCTATTTCTTGGCGTTTTTCTTCCATCTGTCTACGTATTATACTTTCCATAGTATGTAAAGTCTGGATAGCTTTTGCAGAATCTGCTGTTGCTTTATCTTTTGCTTTATCCGCCATCTTCTGTTTCCTCCTGTTAATTATTTTTGATGTAACTGCAAAGTGATCCATATCATTTCAACCACCTTGAACTGCTGATTTTCTGCAACCTGTGAGATTAAACCATTTTGAATGGCTGTACCAATGGTACAGTTGTTCAGCACCGGTAAATTCTGATAGTTTGCTTTGTCGGATGGCATGAATACTCTGCCGTTCCAGACTGTATAGCATACTGTCAGGTAATCTTTGGTCTTGACTACATTCAGAATTGGCCTGGATTTGTCATCTGTCTGTAGGCTTAGCCACTGGTCGCACATTGCTCTGCTGAATTTAAAGTATTGTGCATACTGTTTTTCTTCCGCTTCATCTGCTCCGCAGATTTTGTATGTGAGTGTTCGCCACTCAACTGGTAATAGCTGCTTGTGATCTACGGCATAGCTCCATTTGTACTGG
>JAFZGJ010000089.1 GCA_017555455.1 Lachnospiraceae bacterium | reverse complement strand
TAGCACCTTCCGGAATTTCTCCCTGCAGTAATACTGCAATATAGTTTATTCTCTTCATAGCACTGATATAATTTTCCGCAGCAGCCTGAATCAGTGGATCACTAATATAATCTTCTTCGTAAGCTTCTTCATATAATCTTACTGCCTCTTTCATATAATCAAATGCATCATCAGCTAACGCTTCCACGCTGATAAATTCCTGCGGAACCTCCATTTCTGCCAAATGTTGAAACTGCAATGACATTTGCTCCATATAAATTAAAAGTGTTGAAACTGCATCCTCTGAACTTTCATCAATGGAAGCTATATTACTTTCTATGGAAGAAACCTCTTCATAAAACTCACTCATATTATTTTTAAAAACTGTCAGTTCTTCTTTTTCACCACAACCCATAAAAAAAGTCATACAAAAAATCATACAACATAATAAAGTATATCTTCTGAACATCATTATTTCCTTCTCTTGTAACGTTACTACCAATTCCATCTTTTTTCTCTGTCATAACAATTTCTCTATGACACCACTTTTACAACTTTTAACACTGTATCATACTAGCAAACTTTTCGCAAGAATCTCCTCTGCTTTTAAAGCATTCCAAATTTTTGTAAAGCTGACAATATTCCGTTATCATCTACATCTGTAGTTACATAATCTGCAATTTGCTTTACTTCTTCCTCTCCATTTCCCATGGCAATACCTATCCCTGCATATTCAATCATATCCATATCATTCTGGGCATCTCCAAATGCCATCATTTCTTCCGGTAAAATCCCCAGCAATTCTCCGAAAAACTTCATTCCTACCGCTTTTCCGCCTTCAACTGCAATGATATCGACTCCATGACTTCCCCATCTTGCCATTTTGCATCCCTTGGGAAGCTTCGCAATAAAAGTTTCATCTTCTTCAGGTGGAATAAAAACCGTTGCCTGATACAGCATTTCACCTTTATAATCTCTGATAGACGGTATCGGAGTAGAAACTCCTGCCAAGGCAGTTTCCACAACTTCATTTACATAGTTCATATAATGCCCTTCTTTATTTACCAATACAAAAGGGTATTCTTTTGCATGAAAAATTTCTAATAATCCTTCTACATCTTCCTTTTCAAACGGATGGGAAAATATCATATTCTGCTTTTCATCCAAAGCTATCTGCCCGTTTAAAAGCACATATCCATCAAATTCTATTCCGGTAGTGGGCATATTGTTCAATTCATGAATATGTCTTCCTGTAGATAAAAAAACTTTAATTCCTTTTTTCTTTAAACATTCCAAGGCTTCTTTTGCACTTTCCGGTACGGATTTTGATTTATGTGAAACCAAAGTTCCATCCACATCAAAAAACACGGCTTTAATCATATATTTTCTCCTAATCACCTACAATACTTTTATTTTTAAAAATATATTACTCTATAATTAACTAATTTCGGGTTTAGCAATATCAAAATTAATGGGTTTATAAAATTCCTCTCTGATTGCCCCATAATTTTTTCCATATTTTTTCATCAGATACATTAACTTAGTTACGGTAGCTTCCAAAGTCATGTCATATGCTTCGATAAGATTAAAGTCCTTCTTCACTTTTAATCCCACTTCGTATACTTCCATATTACTTCCTTCATTTACTACCTGAGTAGCAATAACAACAATTTTTCCTTCCGAAACCCAATGATTCATCTGTTTATAAAACTCATCCTTCAAAGTTTCCGGAATTCCACCAACACCAAATCCTTCAATTACAAGACAATCATAATATCGGAATAAAAATTCCAACATCTCCGGTTTCGTTCCCGGTATCAATTTTAACACAGCAATACTGTCATGAAGTTCTTCCGTGAACTCTACCGGTGCTTCAAAATGAATTGGAGAAATATATCTGAAAATCTTGTCCTCCCGGATAGTTGCCAATTCCGGAAAATTCACACTGGAAAACGCCGCATAGCTATGAGCATGGGTTTTCTTTCCTCTGGTACCCGCAATCACACTATGATTAAACACAATTTGAATTCCACTGGAACTGTCGGCACAAGCATACCGGATACTATCCATCAGATTAGTCTTTGCATCTGTAATTTCCAAACAAATGGGTTTCTGGGAACCTGTAAGCACAATTGGTTTTTTTGAATTTTGAACCATATAGGATAATGCTGCCGCCGTATATGCCATGGTATCAGTTCCATGCAATATTACAAATCCATCATAATGGTTATAATTTTCCTTTATTTTCTTTACTACAACACTCCAATACACCGGGGTCATATTGGTACTGTCAATATTACATACCTGCACCGTATCTACATTACAAAATTCCAGTACAGAAGGAATATAATCCAAAATATCAGAATCTGTTAAGCCCGGAGCATATCCGTCTTTTTTTAAAGTTGATGCTATGGTACCGCCGGTACAGATGAGTAAAATTCTCTTTTTAGCCATTTATTTTTTAACCCTCTAATTCTTCTGAAATTGCATTCAGATGCTTTGCTCTTTTATTTACCACAACTGCCAGAATCTGTTTTGCTTCATTTCCTTCTCTCCGATTTATACACTGACGCATCCCGGTAAAATTCCGTTCAAAATCGTTCATCCCTACCTCTTTTGCTTTCATATCCAAACGACGTACTGTCATGGCCGCACTTTGCCACTGTTCCCTGTTAATTGCCTGTCCCAACCTCATAAAATCAAGACTTTTTAAAAATTCTATTTGTTCTTCTGTATAAAGGTTCATATATTACCTCCCTATCAGTTCAATAACACCACGGCTATGGTAATTAATCCTATAGCAAATATCTGCAATTTTGTAATTTTTTCCTTAAAAACAATAACTCCTGTTAAGGTAATTACTGCAATGGTCCCTATGCTAAAGGTAGGATATGCTACAACTGCCGGAATTTCTCCCAAAGCTTTTAATAAAAATCTGGCACTAAAATAATTTGGTATCCCCAGCACCGCCCCATAAAACAGTTCGCTTTTCGTAATCTTTTGCTTTTTTACCCTAATAAGTAGCAGACTAAATAAAAATGCAATTACAAAAGTAAATACTAAAAATAATTCTTCAAACTCATCTGTTCCCAATTCCTGATAGACTTTTGACATACCATCTGACATACCGCAACCGATCAAAACCAGAATCAACCCTACTTTTGCAATACCTAATTCCGTTCTTTCCGCAGACTCAGAATTAATATTTTTCCCCTTTAAATTAATTAAAACAATGGCTATTATTGCAATCACAAATCCAAACATTTGGATCAATGTTGGCATTTCTTTAAATAAAACAATGGAAATAACCAACGGCATCATAATTCCCAATTTCATAAAAATCGCAGATAGTACCACTCCATTTTGTTTTACACTATTTTGAAATAAAACCAGACTTGATATGTAAAAGAATCCATTGATAGTTCCTAATCCAATGGCTGTTCCCAATCCTTCTCCTGTCTGAAATAAGTTTCCTAAACCTACATATATAATAGATAAAATCATACAGATAAAATAATTCACAGACAACATACCAATATTATTTTTTGCTGTTCCTTCTCCTACACGCATAGCAATAGAAACTAAAGAACTGGATATAATTGCAAGAATTAAATTAATCATTTCTATGTCCTCATTCTTAGTTAATTTTAGTATCTTCCTTTTTTGAACTGTTTACTTCAATACTATAACATACATCTTTAATAAACTTCTACTTTTTCTTATAAACTATAAAGAACCCACTTTCACGGGTTCTTTTGTTATCTTGGCATATTCCAGCCTTCATGATCTGTATGTAATAAGTGATGTGAAGTATGGGATAATGGTTTTTCAAGATAGGAATTATAACATTCCAAAACTGCCGGATTTTCATGCGAAAATCTCAAATTATTTACCTTATCTAATCCATATAATACTTCTGTTCTTGCATCTACAAAATCTTCGCCGTCATGAATTGGCTGTCCGCCACCATTTACGCATCCTCCCGGACAAGACATAACTTCAACAAAGTCATATACTGCATCTCCTCGTTTGATGGCATCCATAAGTTTTCTTGTATTTCCAAGACCACTCACAACTGCTACATTTAATTTTGTTCCTGCAATCTCAAATTCAGCCTCTTTCCAGCCATCACGGCCACGGACATTTTTGAAAGCATCTGCCTCCGGATTTTCTTTGGTTACTAAGTAGTAAGCACTACGAAGTGCTGCTTCCATAACACCACCGGTTGCCCCGAAGATAACACCTGCACCTGTATGCATTCCTAATGGCTGATCCAGTTCCACATCTTTTAATCTATCACCTTTAATATGATATTTACGTAATAATCTTCCTAACTCTCTGGTAGTTAATACAACGTCTACATCCTTGCCATTTTCTACTGCATTGATATTCGGAAGATCACTTTCATGTTTCTTTGCAGTACAAGGCATAATGGATACACAGAAAATTTTAGATGGATCAACATTTAAAAGCTTAGCATAATATGTTTTTGCAATAGCTCCAAACATCTGTTGTGGAGATTTTGCTGAAGAAAGTCTGGAAACCATTTCAGGATATTGTGTCTTAATATATCTAACCCATCCCGGACAACATGAAGTAAACATCGGCAATTTACTTTCTTTGATTTCAGGAAGTCTATCTAAGAATTCACTACCTTCTTCCATAATTGTAAGATCTGCTGAAAATGATGTATCAAATATATAATCAAATCCAATTTTCTTTAATGCATCTGCTAATTTATTTATTGTTGCCTCTTCTTTACTAAGCCCTAAATCTTCCCCCCATGCAGTACGAATAGCAGGAGCAATCTGTATCACAGTAATGATATCTTTATCTTCAACAGCCTCTAACGCTCTTCCCACATCATCTCGTTCTCTTAAGGCTCCTACAGGACAATTGGCAACACACTGACCACACAATGTACAAGCAGAATCTCTTAATTTAATACCATCACGAACACTTATAGTAGTTCTGGCACCTGTATTGGCAATATCCCATACATGCATATCCTGTATTTTGTCGCATACTTGAACACATCTCATACACTTAATACATTTGGAAGCATCTCTGAAGATAGGATATTTTCTATCAATGTCTGCCTTTTCTGTTTCAATATCATAAGGCATTTCACCAATATTTAATTCAGTTGAAATCTTCTGTAAAGAACAGTTACCACTTCTAATACAGGTTGCACATCTGAAATCATGCTGTGAAAGAATTAATTTTACGTTAGTCTTTCGCACTTTTCGTACTTTTCCGGAATGTGTATATACCACCATTCCTTCCTGCACTTTATTATTACATGCAGTTACTAATTTATCAGATCCTTCTACCTCAACCACACATACACGGCATGCACCGATTTCATTAATTTCTTTTAAATAACATAAAGTAGGGATTTCGATTCCAACGCTTTTCGCAGCTTCAAGGATAGTAGTTCCTTCTTCTACCTGTACTTTTTGGTTATTAATTATTAAATTTACCATTTTTCAGTTCTACCTCCTCTGAATGATGCGTAACCAAAATGGTCACATCTCAAGCATCTTCCTGCTTCCTGACAGCTTTCTTCGCAGCTCATACCCAATTCAAATGGTTCAAAGTCTTTCTTTCGATCACTGGCTTCTCTTTCAGGAATGTTAATTCTTCCAAATTTTCCACTATTGTCATAGCTTACATCCGGAATTTTAACATCACAAGTAATTTCATGATGGAATCCCAGATACTCATCAATATTAGCTGCCGCAACTTTACCTGCTGCAATAGCTCTGATAACAGTCGCCGGTCCTGTTACACAGTCACCACCTGCAAAGATACCTTTTACATCTTTAATTTCGTTAGAATTCAATGCATCGATGGCACCACGTTTTACCGGAATACCAAAGTCTTCAAAGGATTTAGATTCAATTCCCTGTCCGATCGCTACTACAATTAAATCGCATGGAATCTGTTTTTCAGGCACATCTGCTTTTCTTACGGATGGACGGCCATCTCGAATAGAACTAATCATCTGTGGCTGTACCGTTAAATGTGTTACATTTTTATCCTTATCCATAACAATTCCAACAGGAGCCATTAATTCAGCAACTTCACAGCCTTCTGCAATTGCACCTTCAATTTCTTCCGGAAGAGCTGTCATGTCACCTTTGGTTCTTCTATAAACAATAGTTACCGTTTCTGCTCCAAGTCTTACAGAACTTCTGGCAACGTCCATAGCCACGTTACCTCCACCGATAACAACAACGTTCTTACCGGAATAATCAGGCATTTCATCATCACCAATACCACGAAGCATTTCTACTGCGGAAATAATTCCTTTAGCTTCATCTTCACTTGGAAGTCCAATCTTCTTATCTGTATGAGCTCCGATAGCAATATAAACTGCATCGTATTTTTCTCTCAATTCCACCATGGAAATATCTTTTCCTACAGACACTTCCGTATGTACTTCTACACCTGCGGAAAGAATAGCATTAATATCTGCATCCAGTCTTTCTCTTGGGAGACGGTAATTCGGAATACCATAGCGAAGCATACCGCCTAATTTCTTTCTCTGTTCATAAACAGTGACCTTATGTCCCATTAATGACAAATAATAAGCTGCACTCAAGCCACCCGGGCCACCACCAACTACAGCAACCGTTTTTCCTGTACTTTCCGCACATGCCGGAATCGGAACTTCGCCAGCATTATCAACTGCTACTTTTTTCAATCCTCTGATATTCACAGGATAATCTACCATACCACGCTTACATCTGTTTTCACAAGGATGTTCACAAATCAAAGCACAAACCACCGGCATAGGATTATCTTTACGAATCAAACGCACTGCATCTGCGTATCTCTTTTCTTTTACTAATGCAATATATCCCGGAATATCCACTCCTGCAGGACATAATGCTACGCAAGGAATGCTCTGTTTTGCATTACTGATACAACGATTATGTAAAATATGTTCTTCAAAATCTTCTCTGTATCCCTTAAGTCCAGTCAGCACCATAGCTGCTGCTTCATAACCAATGGCACAATCTGCGGACGCATAAATACTTTCTGCCGTTAATTCAATCAAATCAATGGTTTCCAGAGTTGCATTTCCATCTAACACATCATCCAATAATTTAGATAATTGTTTTAATCCAACTCTACAGGGAACGCATTTACCACAGGTCTGCGCCAAACACATCTTAATAAATGCACTTGTCAAATCTACAGGACATAATCCCGGAGGACTTGCCACAATTCGACGTTCCAAATCTTTGTATAAAGCTTCAATAGTAATCTGAGCTTTATCCTTTGTTACAATACTTAGTCTACTCATAGATACTTCTCCTTTTAAAACTTACCGGTAGATTAAGGGATACCAGCTTAACGAATTTATTTTACAAAATTTAACATATCTGCATGCTTGTTATTTTTGTGTTTTGTAGTAAGATTTTTAGTGCATTTGTTATTTTTTGGAATTTTTATACTATTAACATCATAAAAAACCGGTACATAACTGTACCGGCTCTTCCCTGTTCCAGGACTAACTTTATTCCTGCCAAAAACATCTCTGTTTCAAACATATCTTATTAATATTTTCCATAAATAAATGGACTTCCACCTGTATAAGCCATGCATAAGACTAAGCTGCAAAAAACCAAAAATGCAACCAGACAGGGGAATTTTCTTAAATCCATCACCGGATAAAATCCTTCTACTTTACTTACATTTTTAAATTTACCTGCAATTACATTATCTTTAGATTTCATATAAGCTGCTACACAGGCAATTCCAAACAGAACAACTGTAACAGTCAACCATAAATATTCGTGCTCTAATCCGGCCTCAAAACTAACCATTCTTGTAAGAATAATCCATGCTTGCGATAAGGAGTCTGCCCTAAAAACCATCAACGTAAAAAAGAAGAATAAGTTAGAAAACAAAATGGATATAATACTTATAAACCAGTTCTGTTCTTTTTCATTGCTCTTTGTATATTTCATCCATAACTTATGCACAGACAAACCAATGCCATTTAACACTCCCCAAAATATATAATTCCAAGCCGCTCCGTGCCAAAGTCCACCAAAAAGCATAGTTAAAAACAAATTAATATAGGTTCTGACTTCCCCTTTTCTGTTTCCACCAAAGAAAATATATACATACTCCTGAAGCCATGTTGACAAAGACATATGCCATCTTTTCCAGAATTCAGTAATATTATGAGCTAAATATGGAAGATTGAAATTCTTTGGTAAATCAAATCCCAGTATTTTAGCCACACCTACTGCCATATCAGAGTAGCCGGAAAAATCAAAGTAAATCTGAAAAAAGTATGCTAATCCCGCAAGAAATACAGTCATACTACCGAAAGACAACGGATTAGTAAGTACCTGATCTGCAAAAACTGCAAGTCTGTCAGCCAAAACAATTTTCTTTCCTAAACCAAACATAAAAATCTGAATTCCGGTTAAAAATGTATTCCAATCCACTGTTCTGTCAGCATCCATCTGTTCAAAAAAATCTTTGCTTTTTTGGATTGGACCTGAAGTTATTTTAGGGAAAAATGAAAGATATAATGCTACTGATTTCAAATCCCTGGAATCTATTTTACTTCTCTTAACATCTACAACATAACTAATTGCACTGAAAGAATAAAAGGAAATTCCTAATGGTAACATTATGCTGAGTCTTTGATACTCCAAACCTAAAATATGGGCAAATGAATCCATAAAAAAATTCGTATATTTGTAATACCCAAGGGACACCAACGCAATAATTACACCTAAATAACTATATTTTTTATATTTTGCAAAAAACCAGGAGGAAATTGTAATCAAGCCCAACACAACCGCAAAACGGTAATCTGCATAAATTACAAAAACATAACTTGCAATTAACAGAATCCAGTTAGAAACAGCAATATTCTTTTCTGTATCTTTTATTAATTTTTTACATGTACACAACAGGCAAAAATTCAATATCACAAAACCAATTAACACAAAACTTATCATTTGCATATTACTGTTCCTCCATTTTAACAATTACATCATACAATACATCTGCAATGGCGCTATGCCCATCCGCATTCATATGACCGTATGCTGCTTTTCCTGTGATAAAACCATGAGGCACTTTGTGTTCTTCATAATACATAGTTTCAAAATAGGATTGCATATCAATAAAATCAATTCCTTTTTTGGAAGCTTCCGATGCAAAAACCGAGGAACATTCGTTCTTTTTAAAACTAATGGTTCCATCCTGTTCCAGCACTTCTTCCGGATGATAGAAAATCACGATTTGTGTGTTATATTCTTCTTCTATAGAAGCCAGATAATCAAACATAAGCTCATAAGCTTCCATATCAATATTCACCTGTTTTTCTACATTTCCTTCAGGTATCGGATTTACTATGGGCTCTTGTTGTAATTCCGGCATAAATAAATCCAACAACCCATCTTCCATTTGATAATAAAGGACTCGCAAAATTGGGATTTTCTGCAAAAGAGCAACTAATCCCTCGCTATGACTTGGAGAAAATTCAACCGTACCATTAATCGCCGCTTCCACTTGATCTTTTGACAATTCCACAATTGCGGATTCTACAAGAACCAATTTGGGGGTTACTTCAAATCTATCTAAACTGGCCGGGATATATTGACAGGTTTTATAAAAATGATGTCCTGAAATCCCCATGTTATATATTTCATGTTTTCCCTCAAACATATCATTTAAAATAAAACTCATATTTTCTTTTTGGGTAACATTTTTCCCCTCTACATGAGAAGAACCTACTATAATAATATCCGGGTTTTCTATTACTTTAGTATTATTAAATCCATTTGCATCATATTTTCCTCCACCAATTCCTTCTGTCATGATTCTCCAATATGAATTAGGCTCCCAAACATAGTCTGTATTTCTCTCCGGGTTTTCTATATGAACAGGTGTGAGACTATAAAAACATAAGATTAAAGAACTAATTACACATGCAAGTAAACCTGCTAAAATAAATTTACCAAAACCTTTTACTATTTTCATTATCAATGCATTCCTCCTTACTTTCCTATGTTATT
>JAFZGJ010000088.1 GCA_017555455.1 Lachnospiraceae bacterium | reverse complement strand
TAAGCTTTGTTCTAACGAAAGCTGCACCTTTACCTGGTTTTACATGCTGAAATTCAATAATCTGAAAAATATTGCTATCGATTTCGATAGTAATACCGTTTCTGAAATCACCTGCTGAAATCATTCTTATTCTCCTCCTAATGTGTTCACACTACAATTCGAATATATTTTATACTATAAAGCATTATTTGGCAAGCTATTTTTTCATGCCTTCCAAAAGAACTGTTTTCCTATCGGTTATTTTCTAAAAGATATTCAATCGCTTCCAAGTATCCCTGCAGTCCATGACCGTAAATTTGTTTGTCACAAACTTCCTTTGTAACAGAAATTTTACGGAATTCTTCTCTCTTGGTAATATCAGAAATATGAATTTCCACTTTTGGAACCACAATACTTGCCAAGGCATCACGGATGGCATAACTGTAATGAGTAAAAGCACCGGGATTAATTACAATACCTTCCGTACCATCAAAATAGGCTTCTTGAATTTTATCAATAATAGCTCCTTCATGATTGCTCTGAAAAACAGAAATTTCACTTCCTGTTTCTTTACCTTTATCTTCAATCATTTTAACTAAACCGGCATAATCTATAGTTCCATAAATTCCTTTTTCGCGTATTCCCAAAAAATTCAAATTAGGTCCGTTAATTACTAAAATTTTCATTTTCTTATTCTCCCTTTCCCTATCGGCACTTGGGTTCTAACTTTTACCTTCTACAATCTCTCCCACAATTTCCTTAACACTTTTTCCGTCCACAGAAATCACTTTTTCAGCTGCTGCCAGATATTTTTCTTCTCTGTCAATAAGCATATCTCTAATTTTCTGCAAAGGATTTTCGGTTTGCAACAAAGGTCTTGTGCTATCCCCCTTCAACCTTTCATAAATTGTGTCCGGTGCTGCCTTTAAATAAATCACCTGCCCCAACTGTTTCAAAAGCCTTTGGTTTTCCTCTCTTACCGGCAATCCGCCTCCTACAGAAATAATCGTAGGTAAATTAACATTCTTTAAAAGTTCCTTCAAACATTCTGTTTCCAACTCCCGGAAATAAGCTTCTCCCTTGGTGGCAAACAGCTCAGAAATGGTAATTCCTTCCTTCTCTTCAATCCACTGATCCGTATCCAAAAATGGCATGGATAATATATTTGCCGTTTTACGTCCTACAGTACTTTTTCCGCAACCCATGTAACCAATAAGGATTATGTTACTCTTCAATTTTCATTACACCTTTCATTACTTCATATACTTTATCAGCCAATTCTTCACTAACTGTCACTTGATTCCAAAGTTCAAACGCTTCCACTCCCTGATACAATAACATTTTCAGACCATGGTAAGCCTTTCCCCCCTGCTCTTTTACCAGCTGCATGAAACGGGTATTGGCCGGACGATAAATCAGATCATATCCGGTATGAATTCTTTTGTAAAATGCTTCATCGGTAATAACTGCATCTCCGTCGTTGGGAGCCAGTCCTACACTGGTTGCCTGAATACAAAGCATTTTTTCTTCCGGAAGCCGGGAATAATCTTCCAAAGTCATAGCAATAATACCTTCCCGCTTCATAACCTCATTTACTTCTGTCGCAATAGCTTTTGCTTTTTCTATGCTGCGGTTTAAAATATAAACCTTTTCTGCTCCATAAGAAAGACATAAAAAAGCTACTGCCCTAGCCGCACCTCCGGCACCTAAAATTATAATTTTTTCTCCCTCAATCTCAATCCCATAACTTTTCATGGCCCGGTAAAGTCCGGTCATATCCGTATTATAACCTTTGTATCCCTGTTCTTCCCTTACCAAAGTATTTACGGCACCTATTTTTTTCGCCAGTTCATCACATACAACCAAGGACTCTAACACTTCACTTTTGTAGGGTACGGTAACATTCATCCCCAACAGATTTAAAGCATATGCTCCCTGTACTGCATCCTTCAAATTTTCTTCTACAAGAAAGGGTACATATACCATGTTGATACCCAATTCCTCTGCCAAAGTATTATGTATCACCGGAGACATGGTATGCTCCACAGGTTTTCCTATTAACCCACAGGTTCTGGTTTTTCCATTTATATTCATATCCGATTTCTCTCTGCCCAATTTCTAAATATCAATTACAATATTTTAAGTCATATTACTTATTTTTCTTGTTGTCTGTAATAAAAAAACAATACAATTTTCTCCAAATATCTTTTCAACACAATCTGGATTTCTTCTTTTGGATGAATTGGTTTTACCAGAATGGAATAAATTCCTGCCCGCTTAGCTCCCCACACATCGGTAAACAATTGGTCCCCCACAAATAAGGTTGTTTCCGGATTTGTTCCCATTGCTTCCATAGCCTTATAATAATTCTTCAGTGCCGGTTTTCCTGCCTTATAAATATAAGGAGATTCTACCTGACCTGCAAAGCTTTTCACCCTGGGTTCTTTATTATTTGACAAAAGCATGGTAGAAAAACCAAGACTTTTCAATTCTTGAAATAAAGCAATGCTTCTCTCATCTGCAGCTACTCCGTGAGGTACCAACGTATTGTCTATATCAAAAATAACTCCTTTATATCCTCTCTTCTTCCACTCTTTAAAAGGAATCACATAGGTAGAATCTTGTATTTCACTGGGATAAAATGTTTTTAATAAACCCATATTCTCTCTCCTTTGCCAAACAAATATATTTCACCTAAAATAATCTAATTGTGTTTTATTATACCCCATTTCTCCCTTCTTTGCCAAGACACAGTGATTTGTCGCATAAAAAACCAAATTGACAGAAAATTTATTTTAAGGTAAAATATATATGGTGTTTCATATGTTATTATTATTCGAAATACCTATCTTATATTTATATCCGGAGGACTTTTTTATGAAATGCCCATTTTGCAGCCATGAAAATACCCGCGTTATTGACTCCAGACCAGCGGACGAAAATAATTCCATCCGCCGAAGACGAGTTTGTGATGAATGTGGTAAACGTTTCACTACTTATGAAAAAGTAGAAACCATACCTTTAATCGTTATAAAAAAAGATAATAACCGTGAAACCTATGACCGTTCCAAAATTGAAGCCGGAGTATTACGTGCCTGTCATAAACGTCCTATCAGTGCTGCCCAGATTAATCAGCTAATAGATTCTGTGGAAACAGCCGTCTTCAATCGTGAAGAAAAGGAAATTGCCAGTGGCATCATCGGAGAACTGGTTATGAATAAATTAAAAGATTTAGACACTGTAGCTTATGTACGTTTCGCTTCCGTTTATCGGGAATTTAAAGATATCAATACCTTCATGGATGAATTGAAAAAGGTCATGACTAGTGCATAAAATAAATAACGTCCCCGGTCAAATGACCGAGGGACTATTTTATTTTTACAATCAGACTATTCATTTTAACAAATATCAACAACAATAATATCCGGTCCTATCTGCTTTATTTCTTTATAAGAAATCACATAATCCGGTTCCCCACACAACCAGGTACAACATTCCGGCAGACAACGGAAGCAGTGAATTCTATCTGATACTTTAAGCCGTCTTATACAGCCATTACATTCATCAAGATCCATATCTACCACTCTACCCAACTTCCTGCAATCCCGCATATTCACGACTTCTTTTTTTCGCAGTTCTGAAAATAACATAACAAAAATCTTCCTTTTTTTTTATGTTATGCTAGCAAAAACCTTTTCATCACATTTAACGCATTTTTTTCCAAACGACTTACCTGTGCCTGAGAAATCCCTATCATTTCTGCAACCTCCATTTGAGTTTTTCCTTCAAAAAACCGCAATATAATGATTTCATTTTCTCTTTGATTCAACTGCCTCATAGCTTCACTGAGTGAAAGATGCTCTACCCAGTTTTCTTCTTTATTTTTTTTATCGCTAATCTGGTCCATAACATACAACGTATCTTCCCCATCAGAATACACCGGATCATAAAGACTCATAGGATTTTGTATTGCATCCAACGCGTAGACAATTTCCTCCTTGGATACTCCTACTTCTGTTGCTATTTCTGCCAAGGTAGGTTCTCGCAGGTTTTTTTTCATCATACTTTCTTTGGTATAAATTGCCTTATAAGCCGTATCTTTAATGGAACGGCTTACACGAATACTGCTGTTATCCCTTAAAAATCTTCTAATCTCTCCCATAATCATGGGCACTGCATACGTGCTAAATTTGACCTGCAAGGTGGTATCAAAATTATCAATTGCTTTGATTAACCCGATGCATCCAATCTGAAATAAATCATCCACGTTTTCATTAGAAGAAGAAAACCTCTTAATTACACTTAGTACCAACCTTAAATTTCCTTTGATAAACTCTTCTCTTGCCTCAATATCTCCATCTTTGATTCTCACAAACAAAGCTTCCTTCTCCTGTTGTTTCAGAAGCGGAAGCTTTGCCGTATTTACGCCACATATCTCTACTTTCCCCTGTACCATTTAACTAATCCTCCTAAGCAATTCTCATGCTTAAAGGATTGGTAAATATGGGGAAAATTATTCATGGTTAGATTGTATTGATTTTTTGTTCTGTTTCAAGAATGAAATTATAACTTCCATATCCTCTTCACACTAATTTTCTAAAGAAAAATTCATATAATACTGTTTTACATAGTGTTGTCATCTGTGTCTTTTGTGTTTTCCTTTTTCTTCTGTTCTTCTCTAAACCTCTCGCGAATCGAATTAATATACATATAGTATAATTCACTAGTAATTACTGTTTCTTTTAATTTGTCATCTGGAATAATATTTCCGTTTCTATCTCTTACTATAACTTTCATTTTATTCCCTACCTTTAACTATTACTTATACACCATTAGTTTATAATCCTAATTGATCGTATGTGGCATATATCTTCTATTTCTGTATACGTTCATTTATCATTGTCTATATATGAATTATATCCTACATAAATTAAAATAAAGCCTATGATAAAAATATCACAGGCTTCATTCTTATTTCATAATCACATCAAAATCCAATTATGCAAAATATCTTTTTAACAAACCTTCAAGTGCTTTTCCGTGTCTTGCTTCGTCACGAGCCATTTCATGAACTGTATCATGAATAGCGTCTAAGTTAGCAGCTTTTGCACGTTTTGCAAGGTCACATTTACCAGCTGTTGCACCATTTTCTGCTTCTACTCTCATTTCAAGGTTTTTCTTTGTAGAATCTGTTACAACTTCACCTAATAATTCAGCGAATTTTGCTGCATGCTCTGCTTCTTCCCAAGCAGCTTTTTCCCAGTATAAACCGATTTCTGGATAGCCTTCTCTATGAGCAACACGAGACATTGCAAGATACATACCAACTTCTGTACATTCGCCTGCAAAGTTAGCTCTTAAATCTTCTAAGATATCTTCGCTAACACCTTGAGCAACACCTACAACGTGTTCTGCAGCCCATTCTCTTTCGCCTGCCTGAACAACAAATTTGTCAGCAGGAACATTACACTGTGGGCATTTTTCTGGTGCCGCGTCTCCTTCATGAACATAACCACACACTGTACATACATATTTTGCCATAGTTTTATTTTCTCCTTTTCTATTTAATATTTCACTTTTATCTTCATAAGAAGTATGTAATATTTCTTCTGCAAGTTTACTTAAAGGCTTATCATAAAATTCTTTATAAATATCAATAATCTCTGGATTCTCGTGACTCTTTCTGATGGTCATTGCCTCATCTTTAGAATATAAACTTGCAATTCTTGATTTACGTACTTCATCCTTGTCCTTCATAATATCTTTTGGCTGTCCGCCTCCACCAATACATCCTCCTGGACAAGTCATAACTTCAATAAAATGATACTGTTTATCTCCATTTTTAATACTTTCAATCATTTTACCTGCATTTGCTGTACCATATATCACAGCAATGTTAATATCCAAATCCCCAACCTTCAAAGTTGCTTCTTTTACACCTTCATATCCTCTAACAGGTGTAAGATTGAATAACTGCTCTGGCGATTTTTCTTTTGTAATGTATTCATAGGCTGTTCTAAGTGCAGCTTCCATTACCCCTCCGGTATTACCAAAGATAATTGCTGCACCGGATGCATCTCCCATGAAATCATCATATTCACTGTCTTCAAGCTCAGTAAAATCAATTCCTTCTTCTTTGGCCCACTTAGCAAGTTCTCTGGTTGTGATAACATAATCCATATCACGCATATCCTCTATACCATGATAACGAGCAGCTGCATTCATCTCACCTCTACGGATTTCAAATTTCTTTGCTGTACAAGGAGTAAGTGCAACATTTACGATTGAATTTGGATCTATTCTCTTCTTCTTAGCAAAAAAAGTTTTTATCGTAGGTCCCTGCATTCCGATTGGACTTTTTGCCGTGGAAAGATTTGGTATCATTTCCGGATAATATGTTTCCACATATTTAACCCATGCCGGACAACAGCTTGTAAACTGCGGCAACGGAGCTGTTTGTTTTGTTACTCTCTCAATCAATTCACTAGCTTCTTCAACTATAGTTAAATCTGCAGCAAAACAAGTGTCAAGTACATAATTTACCCCCAGTTTTCTAAGTAAAGCAACCATTTTCCCTTGTACAAAACTACCATCAGGCATACCGAATTCTTCACCTAAAGCAGCACGTACAGATGGGGAAGTACTTACAATTACAATCTTTTCAGGATTATGAATAGCTACTTTCACATCCATATATTCATATTTTTCTGTAATACTATCTACAGGACATACATTAGCACACTGCCCACAGTTAATACATACAGCTTCACCACAAGTCTGCTCAAATGTATAGGTACCATGAACACCAATTGCATTCGTACATACATCTTTACACATTCCACATTTCACACATTTTTCTTCCAACCGAGTAATGCTAACATTATTCTCTTCAATTGGAACTCTTACGTTCAAAGGTAAATGATTCATTGTTTCCTCCCCATATAAAATTATTCACTATCTTTATGTAACATATACTCTTCTTGAATAATAGCAGCTTTTGTTGGATTGCTTTGGGAAATTTTCATAAGATACTGTATTACATTACCTTCATACTTCTGCTCTTCTCCAAATTCAATCACTTCCAAACAACTTCTTACAATGTTAATCAAACAATTATCATAATGGTCTTCTTTACATCCTTTACATTGTACTAAGAGATGCGCGATTGCATGAAGTACCTCATACTCGTCATATCCTCCCCTAATATCACATGGTGGAATATTTTCAAAACCATTCATAATCCCTGTACGTTTTGCAATTCTACATTCAGCCGCACCACTTCTTGCATACCCAATAAGACAAGATTTATCTGCACAAGTTCCGCACACATTAGGAGATTTACATATTTTACCTAAATCTTTAAAAATTTCTAACAAGTTAATCTCATCAATTAAAATTGCCACATTTATCACCTTCCCTTTTGTTTTAAAACATTATAT
>JAFZGJ010000009.1 GCA_017555455.1 Lachnospiraceae bacterium | reverse complement strand
TTTGACAAAGGAGGTGCATCATGAGGATACTTTTTATAAATCTACCATATTACGGTCATGTTGTACCCACGATTGGACTTGTACAAGAATTGATAAAACAGGGGTGTGAAGTGACATATCTCTTACCTTTTGATTGGCAAGAAAAGATTGCAGAAAGCGGAGCGACATTTCAAGGATATGATAATCATAGACAGTTATCGGAACAAATTAAGAATGCTTATTCGGCTGCAGAAAGTATTATTGAGAAATTTGACTTTGTTATCTATGAACAGTTCTTCTTTTTGGGGAAACATCTTGCTGAAAAGTATGACAAACCTGTGGCCAGAATTTTTACAGCATCTGTCACCAATGATAAGTTGATGAAGGAAATTATTACAGCCAAAGGTCCTTTGTCTGTATTTAAGTACAAATGGATTGCAAGAGCATTTACAAAAGATATAGCAAAAAATATCCCAATGAAAACGGATAATTGGCTTGATGAAATAATATCCAATCCTCCTCAGTTAAACCTTGTATATACACTTCGTGAATATCAGCCTTACGAAGCAGAATTTCCGGTAGAACAATATAAATTTCTGGGTCCGTCTATATATGAAAGAAAAGAGGAGAGCTTCGACTATGTGAAAGGTACAAAACCGCTTGTCTATATTTCACTGGGAACTATTATAAAGGGTGCGGCCTCTTTCTTTCAAAACTGCGTGGAAGCATTCCGCAATGAAGATGTGGATTTGATAATTTCCGTGGGACAACAATTCAAGATAGGAAAACTAAAAAGCATACCGACAAATGTATATGTTTATAAATCGGTGCCACAGCTTAAAGTGTTGAAGATGGCAGATGTTTTTGTTACACATGGAGGTATGAATAGTGTTTCAGAAGCACTTTACCATGGTGTACCGATGGTTGTGATACCTTTTGTGTCCGATCAGCCTGTGAATGCACGATGTGTAGAGAAACTTGGTGTTGGAAAACCCTTAACGTACTCTGAAGTGGATAAAACTAGTATGAAAGAAAGCGTGATGTCTGTCTTATCAAATGATGAGATTAAAACTAATATAGAAAAAGTACAGGGACTTATAAAAAAGGCTCCTGGTAACGTCGGTGGAGCAGAAATGCTTATCCATTATTATGAAAAAGCGGTTAGATAAATTCCAATTGTGCAAGCACATAATTTAAGGGTTCTGTTACCTGTTATAATTTATTATTAAATTCTCGGCAAACCCTTATAAATACTAACTTTTCTGTAGGTGAGCTTTCCGTTAGGTATTCCCTTGTGTTATATCGTTTCACAAGGCATTATGAACCCTCGCAAGGGCAAAAATAAGGGAAGCAAAATCACATAACAAATTATAACATAATATAAATGGACTGTGTGAACTGATTGAAATGCTTTTTAGATTTTACAGAAAAGAGGATTGATTGGATGAACATAATATATGCAGATTACAACATTTACCACAACAGTATTGATATATGCATTTATGCCGGATATATTTTGCGGATTGACTGTGCAAAAGCAGAGGAAGGATTAAAAACTACTCCTAATTCAGAATGTGCATTGAATGCCCTTGCGATAGACAACCCTGTTGAGTATGCTCGTCTTTATCTGGACGGAACTATGCAAATTTGGATAGATGCGGAGGATAGTTTGGAATTGTGGTAATTTTATGGGCGGATTGCTATGAATTAGCAGTCCGCCTTTTATAAAAATTCAGAATATATGAGTGGAATGTAAATAATATGCATGATATAATGGGAAGTGAAATCTGAATTTTGGAGTGATTTAAATGGATTTAAAATCAAGAGCAAAGAATCTGAAAACGGATATTCCAGCAGTATTCTTAGCTTTGAAAGATAAAGAAACACCCTTTATAGCAAAGATATTTGCAGGGATTACGGTAGTATATGCTCTTTCTCCTATTGATTTAGTGCCTGATTTTATTCCGGTTTTGGGATATTTGGATGATGTTATTTTGTTGCCTGCACTTGTGGCATTAACAATTAAATTTATTCCGAAAGACATCATGGAACGTAATCGGATGTTGTCTGAGGATATGTGGAAAGATGGGAAGCCAAAGAAATGGTATTATTCCATTCCGATTATCTTGCTTTGGTTATGGATAATTGGAATTATAGCAAAGATATTATGGTTTTAAAATTTTTACAGGAGGTAATATTGTATGTGGTTTGTACTCGCTTTACTGTCTGCAATATTTGCAGCACTTACCTCTATACTAGCAAAGGTCGGCATAGATGGAGTTAACTCAAATCTTGCAACAGCTATCAGAACAGTAGTTGTAGTTGTTATGGCATGGGGGATGGTATTTCTCACGAACGCACAAAGCGGAATTACTGAAATTAGTAGGAAGAGTTGGATTTTCCTCATTTTATCTGGATTAGCTACGGGTGTTTCATGGCTTTGCTATTATAAAGCTTTACAGGTAGGAGATGCATCAAAAGTAGTTCCTATTGATAAATTAAGTGTGGTTATTACATTAGTCTTAGCTTTTGTGTTTTTACACGAGGAATTTACTGCAAAATCATTGATTGGTTGCATATTGATTACTGCAGGTACATTGATAATGGTTTTGTAAGGTTTTGTAATTTGAATTTTCAGTTGCGTTTTATTCAGAATTATAGTATATTTTCTTTGTTGGGAATGAGGTACTCCCATGGGTTTAAATCCCTAAACCGCATTTAATGCTGATGACTTCTGCGAAATTATTACGCAGAAATTGTCAGCTTTTTTATTTCTGCGATTTAGGAGGTTTGTATGTTAACAAGTGTTGCAATGATTTTATTATTAGGATTGCTGATAGGTTGGATTTTTTCAAAAATTAAATTGCCCAGTCTGTTAGGGATGGTTATTGTGGGAATTATTCTAAGTCCTCATGCATTGAATTTGATTGATGAATCTATACTTGGTATTTCGGGAGAATTACGACAGATAGCATTAGTAATTATTCTTACAAGAGCGGGACTATCACTTGATATTTCGGATTTGAAGAAGGTAGGCAGACCGGCGGTTCTTATGTGCTTCGTTCCTGCATGTGCAGAAATATTAGGAACAGTGGTTCTGGCTCCGATGTTGCTTGGAGTGACAATATTAGAGGCAGCTATTATAGGAAGTGTAATTGCTGCAGTATCACCAGCAGTGGTTGTACCCAGAATGATTCGGCTGATAGACGAAGGATACGGAAAAAACAAAAGTATTCCACAATTGATTTTGGCAGGAGCATCGGTGGATGATGTATTTGTTATAGTGGTTTTTACCGCATTCACTGCATTAGCTTCAACGGGAGAGATGTCTGTAACAAGTTTTATCAAAATTCCAATATCCATAGTGTTGGGAATTATATTCGGTGGCTGTATAGGGATGCTGTTGGTTTTATTTTTTAAGAAGTATCACATGAGAGATTCTGTAAAAATATTGATACTTCTCAGCGTCTCATTTCTGATTTTAGAAGTAGAGAACAGATTGCAAGGTTTTATTCCAGTTTCGGGGTTGCTTGCAATTATGAGTATGGGAATTATAATAAAGCAAAAGTACGACGTTTTGGCTTTAAGATTATCTGTCAAATATAATAAATTGTGGCTAGGTGCAGAAGTCTTTCTTTTTGTTTTGGTTGGCGCCACTGTTAATTTACGCTATGTTGTGTCAGCAGGCGTATCAGCGATACTACTCATTTTAGGTGCGTTATTATTTAGAATGGTGGGCGTGGCTATATCATTGATAAAAACGGATTTATCAAAAAGGGAGCGATTGTTCTGCATGGTTGCATATACACCAAAAGCAACTGTACAGGCGGCTATTGGTGCAATTCCTTTATCAATGGGATTAGAGTGTGGAAATGTTGTGTTGACAGTTGCGGTATTATCTATTCTGATTACAGCACCATTTGGCGCTATATGTGTTGATAATCTGTATAAGAAATTATTAGAGAAAAACTAAGGTACAAATTCTTTAGGCTACAATCAATAGCGGCACAAACGAAAAAGCAGTCTTGTAATATTTAGAAAAACTGCCCTTTCGTTTGTGCTGCGTTTGATTTTGCCAAAGTGAACAAAGTAAGCGTCATCGAAGCCGGTATGTATGGG
>JAFZGJ010000087.1 GCA_017555455.1 Lachnospiraceae bacterium | reverse complement strand
GTTCGAATCCCGTCTCGTGCTTTTAAGTAAAACAAAAGGATATCCAACTGGATATCCTTTTACTTTTTCATTATCTTTCTTACTTTCATTTCCTTTTTTATCCATCTTATCATCACAAATAAACCATACCCCACCATGGCACCCCCTACATTCAGTAGGATATCGTCCACATCAAAGGCACCGAAAGCGCTGAATAATTGGAACAACTCTATGCTCATTACAAATCCCACTACACAATAAAAAACACGCCACCATTTTCCACAGGCAGAATATGCTTTGGGAAGTAAATACCCATAAGGTATGAATACCAAAACATTTCCTATAAGATTGGCAAATCCGTTCCAAAAAGGAAATTTATCAAAATAGCGGATGTACATACGAATACTTTTACCTAAAGTAAAGTTCGCTGTTGATATCCCCTCTAAAATCACATCCTTTTTCCAGCTTTTCGTAACTGCTACAAGGTGCTCCCAGGGATATTTAAAAATAATTAATTTAATTAAAATAAAAATATATATAATAAAAATTATTTTCCATACTTTTTTAGTCATAAAACACCTGCATTAAAGCAAGTCCTTGAGCCGGTGCCAAAAAACCTGCTTTTACCCGGTCACCGGTTTCAAAAGCTTCCAAAATACTTTCCGGAGTTCTTCTGTGTTGTCCGATTTCCAATAATGTTCCCATCAGAATCCGGACCATATGGTATAAAAATCCATCCCCATAAAATGTAAACACCAATTCCTCTCCCACCGGTTCCATTTTTATTTCATGTATGGTCCTTACTGTGGATTTCTTGGTATTCTTTTTCGCCGTAAAGGCTTTAAAGTCATGCTTTCCTTCTAAATAAGAAATGCCTTTTTTTATAGCCTCTAAATCCAAATCTTCCGAAACCTGAAACACATATCTTCTATCAAATATACGTGGTATTTTGCTGTTTAATACCCGATATCTGTATATTTTTCCCGTGGCATTTAATCTGGCATGAAACCGCTCTCCCGCAACAACCACCGAAATCACCCCGATATCCTCCGGCAGATATTGATTCATATAATCTCTGATCTCTTCCGGTTCCATGGAAGTATCACAGATAAAATTAATGACCTGTCCATAGGCATGAACACCGGCATCAGTTCTCCCGCTGGAATTCACTTCTACCGTTTCTCCTACCATCTTTGTTAACAGACTTTCCAGCTTTCCCTGTATGGTATTGTCTGTACTTATCTGTTTCTGCCACCCCTGATAACGGGTACCCTCATATTGCAATACTGCTCTATAATTTTGTTTCATCTTTTTGAATCCCCTGCATATCTTCTTCTGTAAACCGGCACAGCTGTCCGAAACCATGCCACAAAATCCGAATACTATTTTTACAATTATCAAAAAATCCGGCCTCATTCATTGCCAGAACTAAAATCCCCAAAGGAACCGCCCCAATCATTCCCACCATGCCTGCCAATTTGTAGCCTACATATAAAAGCACCAAGGTAGGAATTGGTTCTATTCCCATAGAATCTCCCAGCATTTTGGGTTGGATTAACTGTCTTACCAACTGCCCCACAGCCCAGATAATTAATAGCCCTAAGGCATACATATATTCTCCGGTCAAAAGCTTAAAAAGCATCCATGGAAGTAAAACCGTACCGGTTCCGAAAACAGGCAGAATATCTAAGAAAGCTATCGCTATGGCTATAAAATATCCATACCTTACCTTTAACAGCATCAGTCCTACCGCTACAATAAGATACACCCAAATTTCAATTTTAAATTGGGCTTTTAAATAACCCACCATTACATCAATGGTGGTCTGTTTTAAAAGAATACACTTTTTCTTCCAGGAAGCAGGTAATATTTTCCTTAAAACATTAGAAACATAATCCTTTTGTGCAACAAAAAAATAGGCGGACAAAAGGCACATAATTACAGCTATCACAGCTCCCGGAATATTCTGTGCAAAATTCCCCAAGGCATCTGCAGTAGGAACACTTAATTTCCCTACCACTACACTTACTTCGCTTCCCATGGCATCTCCCATCTGCCGCACTTGTTCCACCACTTCCTTTGGCAGACTGTCAATGACTTTAGACCATTTTCTGGAAAAGCCTACAAACTCCATTTCCATTTCATGCCACATATCCGGCATGACCTGAAGCAACCCAATGATTTCTCCTACCAAGCGGTTGCCTAAAGCGTAAATCAAAATACAAATTCCGGCAATGACAGCTATAATTACCAAGGCAGAGCCGGCTTTTCTTCTAATCTTCATTTTCTCTTCAAAGAAACGGACCGGAGGATTTGCCAAAAGGGCAAGAAACCATCCAATAATAAAAGGCATAAAAAGCATGATTATTTTGGGCGCTGCAAAAATACAGAACCATATAAGGATCACAACTAAAATAAGATTCACAACTGCCTTTCCATATTTCTTAGGAATTCCTGCCATTCATTTTCCCTTCTTTGCTATTCTTCCACAGCAACTTCCTTTTCCAAGTATGAATCCAGTAAATCATAGATTTCTTCTCTACCCTGTTTTGTCTGGGCAGAAAACGGAATCACAAGGGTTCCCGGTACTACCTGAAGTCCTGTTTTTAACATTTTTATATGTTTCTGAATCTGACTTCTATTTATTTTATCCAATTTTGTAGCAATAATTACAGGTTCATATCCTTGATTTAAAATCCACTGATACATCTGTTTATCATTGGCTCCCGGCTCGTGACGGATATCCACCAGCAAAAATACCAATCTTAATTTTTTTGACTTATGGAGATATTTCTCAATCATTTTTCCCCATTTTTCTTTTTCACTGACACTTACCTTGGCATATCCGTAACCCGGCAAGTCAACAAAATACATCTCATCATTAATATTATAAAAGTTAATCGTCTGGGTTTTCCCGGGCTGTGCACTGGTTCTTGCCAGGGATTTGCGGTTCATAAGAGCATTGATTAAAGAAGATTTCCCCACATTACTCTTACCTGCAAATGCAACTTCCATATACTGATTTTCCGGCAAAACACTGGTGATACCACAAACAGTTTCCAGACTTACATTTTTAATTACCATCTTTTCCCTCTTTCTAAAAAGGCTTTTCTTCCTTTTGTATCTCGAATTAATCCATCCTATGAAACAAAGGCGTGCTTAATTACTTCTTCCATTTTCTCTACAAATATAATTTCCACTCCGGATTTAATTTCTTTGGAAATTTCTTCCACATCTTTTTCATTTTCCTTAGGCACCAGAACCGTTTTTACTCCTGCAGTCTTTGCAGCCAGAATTTTTTCTTTCAAACCACCGATAGGAAGAACTCTTCCTCTTAAAGTGACTTCTCCGGTCATGGCAACGTCCGCACGGACTTTTTTGTCCGTTACCGCAGATAAAATAGCTGTAGCCATGGTAATGCCGGCAGAAGGACCATCTTTCGGAACTGCACCTTCCGGAATATGAATATGGAAATCGTATTCTTTAAAAACATTTTCCGGTATTTGATATTCTTCACTTACGGAACGTACAAAGCTCACCGCAGTTCTGGCTGATTCCTTCATCACATCCCCTAATTGACCGGTTAATTCAATATCTCCTTTTCCCGGCATTTTGTTGACCTCTATCTGCAAGGTATCTCCGCCTACACTGGTCCATGCAAGACCACGTACAATTCCCACTTCATCCTTATCGTTAATGGTATCTAAAGTATATTTTTTCTTACCAAGATACTTGCCTAAATTGGTAGATGACACACGGATTTTTTTATCTTTATTTTTTAGAAGCTCCCTTGCAGCTTTCCGGCATACCGTACCAATAGTTCTCTCCAAAGTACGAACTCCTGCTTCTTTGGTATAGAACTGTATCATATCTTTTAAAGCGGTATCGCTGAACATTAATTGACTTTCTTTAATACCATTGGCTTTCAACTGCTTTTTCACCAAATGCTTCTTTGCAATATGAAACTTCTCATTAGCAGTATAACTGGTTACTTCTATAACTTCCATTCGGTCTAATAAAGGACGCGGAATGGTAGATGTAGAATTGGCTGTTGCAATAAAAAATACATCGGACAAATCCACCGGAATTTCCACGTAATGATCGCGGAAATGACTGTTTTGTTCACTATCCAAAACTTCCAATAAGGCAGAGAAAGTATCCCCTTTATGGTCATTGCTGACTTTGTCAATTTCATCCAATAAAATCAAAGGATTTTTTACTCCTGCCTGCTTCATTCCGTTTACAATTCTTCCCGGCATGGCACCTACATAGGTTCTTCTGTGTCCGCGGATTTCTGCTTCGTCTCTTACACCACCAAGACAGATTCGTACATATTTTTTATTTAATGCCTCTGCCACACTTCTGGCAATGGAGGTTTTACCTGTTCCCGGAGGTCCTACCAGGCAAAGAATAGAACTGTTTCCTTTTTTGGATAAAGCACGAACCGCTAAAAATTCCAAAATTCTCTCTTTTACCTGTTCCAGACCATAGTGGTCCTCATTCAATTTCTTCTCTGCCCCATCGATATCCAGATTGTCTTTACTCATTTTATCCCAAGGTAATTCCAATAAGGTTTCAATATAGCCACGTTCTACAGCATGCTCAGAGCTATGGGAAGAAAGATTTTTAAAACGGTTAATTTCTTTCGCAATTTTATCCTTTACTTCTTTGGATGCTTTTAATTTTCCCAAAGCAACTTCAAAATTTTCAGCATCGGTTGCTTCCCCGTCTTCTCCCAGCTCTTTACGGATATATTTTAACTGTTCCCTAAGTAAAAATTCTTTTTGATTTTCTTCTACCTTGCCTTTTACAACTTCAGACAATTTGTTTTTCAGCTTACCAATCTCAATTTCCTTGGCAAGAATTTTTATCATTTCATCATAACGTATGCCTACTTCAATACTTTCCAAAATCCTCTGCTTTTTGTCATATGTAAGAGGCATGTTAATGGCAAGCTGATCCAACAGCTCTGCCAAACTGTCTGCTTTCTCAATATGTGAGGTAAGGCTTTTTGCAATTTTAGGATTTAACATACTGTATTTGCCAAGCATCTCACGAATCTGGCGAAGCATTGCTTCTTCTTCCACAGAAAGTTCTTCCTCTTCTTCTTCCTGCACTTCTTCGATAATTCGTTCTACACTTGCCTTTAAAAATTCGTCCTCTTCTTTTTCTCCCGAAACACTTTCAAGAAGTTCCAGTTTTCCACGGCTGATTCCTTCTACCAGAACTCTTACCAATCCTCCCGGAAGCTTACTTACCTGCTTTACTACCGCAATGGTACCGATAGCATATACTTCTTCCCGGGTTGGTTCCTCTACGGAGATATCTTTTTGTGTCACCAAAAACAATTTCTGTTCCTGCATCATTGCCTGTTCTACTGCAATAATGGATTTCTGTCTGCTGACATCAAAATGTATAATCATATTTGGGAAAATAGTTAATCCCCTAAGCGCAATCGCCGGCATTACTTCCCACAAATTCATTTCCTTCGTTTCCATATTTTATTTCCTCTGCTTTACATAAACACAATTCTAATCTTCTGCGTTTTCTGTTTTTATTTCAAAAAGGACTGTTGAATCTCCAACAGCCCTTGAGTATCATTTCTTATCTTGTCTTTTGCAGTCTTAACAACGGATTACAACGGGCTTATCCTTACCTTCTACAGCTTCTTTGGTAATCTTACATTCACGGATGGTTTCATCAGACGGAATTTCATACATAACATCCATCATAACATTTTCCATAATGGAGCGAAGTCCTCTGGCTCCTGTTTTTCTCTCCACTGCAAGACTTGCAATCGCTTCCACTGCATCATCTTCAAAACTTAATCCAACTCCATCATAACTAAACAACTTACGATATTGTTTGATTAAAGCATTTTTTGGCTCTTTTAAAATCCTCACCAATGCTTCCTTATCCAGTCCCTCTAAGGATACATTAATAGGAACACGGCCAATAAATTCAGGAATCAAACCAAATTTTACTAAATCCTGTGGGGTTACCTGGCGTAATAATTCCCCTATTTCCATAGTATTTTTAGAAGTTACTTCTGTATTAAATCCAATGGATTTACGGTCTAATCTGGTTTCAATTATTTTTTCCAAACCATCAAATGCTCCGCCACAGATAAATAAAATATTGGAAGTATCAATCTGAATTAACTCCTGATGTGGATGCTTACGCCCTCCCTGCGGTGGTACACTTGCCACGGTTCCTTCAATAATTTTTAACAATGCCTGCTGTACACCTTCACCGGATACATCTCGGGTTATGGATACATTTTCACTTTTCTTTGTAATCTTATCGATTTCATCAATATAGATAATACCTTTTTCGGCTCTTTCTATATTATAGTCTGCTGCCTGTAAGAGTTTTAATAGAATATTTTCTACGTCTTCTCCCACGTAACCTGCTTCTGTCAAAGTGGTAGCATCTGCAATGGCAAAAGGGACGTTAATTATTTTTGCCAAAGTCTGGGCAAGATAGGTTTTTCCGGAACCGGTAGGTCCTATCATAATAATATTGCTTTTCTGTAATTCAATTCCATCCTCATCCTGCTTTGCAGTAATTCTTTTATAATGATTATATACAGAAACTGCCAGTACCTTTTTTGCAGCTTCCTGACCAATCACATAATCATCTAAATGTTCTTTGATTTCCACAGGTTTTAACAGATTAATATCATCACTGTCTAAAACTTCTTCTTCCTCTTCATATTCTTCTTCAATAATATCTGCACAGATTTCAACACATTCATCACAGATATATACTCCGGAAGGTCCTGCAATCAGCTTACGGACCTGATCCTGAGTCTTATTGCAAAAAGAACATCTTACCTCAGAATTCCTTGCCATATTAACTCCATCCCAGATTTTTAATAATTTTCTTAAAATCTGTTTTTCTTATAATTAATCTCTGGAAATATCGCTATGAGAAGTGAAGATAGCATCAATTAAGCCATATTCTTTTGCTTCTTCGGCAGTTTTCCAATTATCTCTTTCTGTATCAGCAGAAATTACTTCGATATCTTTTCCTGTATTTTCTGCTAAAATTCTGTTTAATTTTTCTTTGGTTCTCAAAATATGCTTTGCAGCAATTTCAATTTCTGTCGCCTGTCCCTGAGCACCGCCTAAAGGCTGATGAATCATAATTTCTGCATTAGGAAGAGCATATCTCTTTCCTTTTGCACCGCCGGCTAACAAAAATGCTCCCATGCTGGCTGCCATACCGATACAAACAGTAGACACATCACATTTAATGAAATTCATGGTATCATAAATTGCCATACCTGCAGTTACGGAACCACCCGGGCTGTTAATATATAAATGAATGTCTTTATCCGGATCTTCTGCTTCTAAGAATAATAACTGTGCAACCACCAAAGATGCTGTGGTTTCATTTACTTCTTCTCCTAAAAAGACAATTCTTTCTTTTAAAAGTCTGGAAAAAATATCGTAGGAACGTTCGCCTCTACTGGTCTGTTCAATGACATAAGGTACTAAACTCATTTTGTCCTCCCTAATATAAAATAAGATTGTACATACTAAAATTTAGGGGCTACCACACGGATAACCCCTTACTACACTGTAGTCTTATCTTTTGTTCTTTGCAACTGCTTTCCGAAAAAATTAAGATTCTTTTAATGATTTTTAATTATTCTTCTTCTGCTTTTGCTTTTTTAGCACGTGGTTTTACTTCTTTTGCATTATCAACTACGAAATCAACAGCTTTTGCAACTGCTAAATCTTCCATAATCTGAGTTTTTCCTGCTTCACCAAGCATTTCTTTAACTTTATCAGCTTCCATCTGGTAAGCTTCTGCCATCTTAGCTACTTCTGCATCGAAATCTTCTTCTGTAGCAACTAAGTTTTCAGCTTTCACAACTGCTTCTAATACTAAACGGGATTTAATCTGATTTTCCGCATTTGGTTTTACCTGTTCCATCATCTTAGCTGTTGTAAGACCTGTGAACTGGAAGTACTGTTCCATGGATAATCCCTGGGACTGTAATCTCTGTGCGAATTCATCTACCATCTGTCTCTGTTTTGTTTCGATCATTGTTTCAGGAATATTCATTTTAGCATCATCGATAATTGCCTGGATTACAGCATCTTCTTTTGCATTTCTAACGTCTTTTTCTCTCTTAGAAATTAAGTTAGCTTTTACGTCAGCTTTGTATTCATCTAAAGTATCAAATTCAGATACTTCTGCTGCAAATTCATCATCTAATTCAGGAAGCTGTTTTTCTTTGATTTCTTTTACAACAACTTTGAATACTGCAGGCTGTCCTGCTAATTCTTCTGCCTGATAGTTTTCAGGGAAAGTAACGTTAACTTCTACGTCTTCACCGATATTTTTGCCGATTAACTGATCTTCAAATCCCGGAATGAACTGACCGGAACCGATTGTTAACGGATAGTTTTCACCTTTGCCGCCTTCAAAAGCAACACCATCCTTAAATCCTTCAAAATCGATTACTGTCTGGTCGCCGTCTTTTACAGCTCTGTCTGTTACAGAAATGCTTCTTGCATTACGTTCTCTTTCTTTTTCAACTTCTGCATCTACTTCTTCATCTGTTACAGTTACTTCTACTTTATCAACTTTAACACCTTTGTATGCACCTAATTCAACTTCCGGTTTTAAAGCAACTTCAGCTGTAAAGATGAATGGTTTTCCGGATTCTAACTGAACGATTGCAATCTTTGGAGAAGAAACGATTTCTTCTTCACATTCGTCATAAGCTTTTTCATAAGCTGCAGGAATTAATTCATTTGCTGCATCTTCATAAAATACTTCTTTTCCGTACATTTTTTCTACCATCTGACGTGGCACTTTACCTTTACGGAATCCCGGAACACTGATGTTCTTTTTCTGTTTCTGGAAAACTTTTTCGATTGCTTTTTCTAATTCTTGTGCACTAACTTCGATAGTAAGTTTCGCCATGTTGTTTTCTAATTTTTCTACCTGTAAACTCATTTTATCTATTTCCTCCCTAAAAGTTTCATAAACTTTTGTTCTCTTTTTGTTCGCCAGTACAGATTTACCTACAAACACCTATGTAGTGTACCACAGAAAACCTATGATTTCCAGTATTTTTTCATTTTACATAGAAATTATAGTTTTTTATGAAAAATTTACCATAATAATAAAAAAAATACTGCACAAAATAATATCAAGATAAGCAATGAACAAAACGCGGTTCTGAAAAAGGTTAAATCACCTCTTTCTTATAACTCTCTTTTGAGATAAGCGATTGTTCATCCGCTTATCTCAAAACAAACAAAAGCATTCAATTAACGGAGGTAAAAATCATGAATAACAGAAGTAAATCTATGGAAGTACCAGAAGCTAAAGCAGCTATGGATCGTTTCAAAAATGAAGTAGCATCTGAATTAGGTGTTAACTTAAAAGAAGGTTACAACGGAGATCTTACAAGCCGTGAAGCCGGTTCTATCGGTGGTGAAATGGTAAGACGTATGATTAAAAAACAGGAAGAACAGATGAAATAATCATCTTCCCAAAAGATGCCGGGGCTGTCATTCGACAGCCCCTTATGTTTTGACTACATTATTCTTTTTTCCTTTTATTTGTACACAATCTTCTTTGCCATGTCCTCTGCTGCGTCGCTTCCTTGGAATGCGGCAATAATCTGCAAACCAAAATCAATGGCTGTTCCCATACCGCGGCTGGTTAAAATATGTTCCGCTACCGCTGTGGAATTATAAGTTACTTCTGCATTTTCCAAACCATCTTCCATGCCCGGATAGCAGCAGGCTTTCTTTCCTTCCAAAAGTCCCAAATGACCAAAAACTGTAGGAGCTGCGCAAATAGCACTGATATATTTTCCTGCTTTATCAAATTCCTTTACTTTTTCCATTAAAGGCTCACAGGCTTCCAGATTTAAAGTTCCCGGCATACCTCCCGGAAGTACAATCATATCTACCTCATTAAAATCAACTTCCGCCAGGGTCTTGTCCATAGAAACCTCAATTCCATGAGAACCTGTTACTTTTTTTTCTTCCGTAATCGAAACCATCCAGGTTTCAATTCCTGCTCTTCTTGTTAAATCCACTACGGTTAAGGCTTCAATTTCTTCATATCCTTCTGCAAAAAATACTGCAATTGCCATAGTTTTTCCTCCCTTTTTTCTATTTCATTATTAAATTTCTTTTCTAAAACATTTCCATTCAAATATCATCTCTTGTCTTAGCATGTTAGTCAATGGGAACGCGGCAAAAATAACAACTATGATATTGCTTGCAATGCTTTGTCACCAAATTGTCTGCTGCACAATAAGGACATCTTATTTTTGTATATCCTTCCGGCACCGGATCTCCTTCCATCAAACGAAGTGCCACAATTCGTTGTCGTGCATGCTCATCTTCTCCCCATAGATTATTAGTTCTGATTTTGGGCTGATACATCTCTTCTTTGTGGGGTTCCATGATTGTCTGAGAATACTTTTTCTTCCGTGGAACATTTGGTGTTACCGGCGTTCCTTTTCTAGGAATATTAGATATTGTATTGTCCTCTTTTTCAGAAACATTGGATTTCATTCTTTGTGCCGAATAATTTCCCTGCTTAGCATTTTTTCTTTTTTGTTCGCTCCCGGATCCGGCTGCTCTTTTGGCATTAATAAATATTGCAAAGATTATAATATAAAATATGATTCCAAAAAGTTCCATCTTTTTTCTCTTCCTTTTAAAACTCTTATTTTTGCTCTTCTGCTATTTTTCTATTTCATCTTGTATTAACCTTTTTTGTTTTTTAACATTTATTACTATATTTACAAATCAAAATTTCCACACTCATAACATCATTCATTTTCCCTGTTTTTACATTTTCATCGGCTTCCACGCAGGCTTCCAAAGCCTCCCTCAGTTCTCTGGTTTTAAACTGTTCTGCCTGTTTTGCATATTTTCCAACTACAAACCCATGCAGTCCTGTCTTTTCACTGATAACCTGAGGCGAATACCCTTTTTTTCTAAGCTCTTTTACTTGTAACAACAGGTTAAACTGACGACCTATCAGTGCCAGAATCCGCATGGGCGGCTCCTTTAAGGTCAGCAAATCATAATACAAATCTAAAGCCCGCTTTTGATTTCTGTCGGCTATGGCATTAATCATTTCAAAAATCTGATTCTGAACTCTCTTGGTGCAGATTTCTTCAATATCTTCCTTGGTTACTTCCGTCTTATTTAAAGTATAACACAGAAGCTTTTCCATCTCTGTTTTAATATTTGCCATTTCCGTGCCTGTCCGCTCCAACAGAAACTGCAAATCCGCCGCGGTAATGTTTTTACCTTCTTTTTTCAACATTCCCAAAATCCAACGTTTCAGTGTCTGCTCATCCTGATGGGCAAATTCACTGATACGTCCCTGCTTATTTACTGCTTTGTACAATTTAGAACGCTTGTCAATCTGGGTTTCCACAAAAACAAAATAGGTAGTGTCCGGAAGTGTGGGAAGATATTCCGCCATTTTATCTCCTCCCTTTTGAAACCAACCGGAATTTTCTATAATAATGACTCTCCGACTTGCAAAAAAAGGTAAGGTCTCCGCCAAATCTATAATTTCTTCTGCTTTGGTGTCTTTTCCTTCATAATAATGGTTATTCATCGTATCCCCATCATCCACCAATGCTTCTTTCAGCTTATCCCGATACTGTTTTCTAAGATAATCTTCTTCTCCATATAAAAGATAAACCTGACTATATTCCTGATTTTTAATATCCTGCAATAATTTTTGCATGATTTACTCCTTCAAATTTATATTAATATTATTGTAATAAACCCGAAGTAATTTTTCAATTCTTATTTCTTACTAAGCCATCTCCGGAATATTCTTTCCCCGATTTCACTTTTTGAACTCATACACCTTTATTTTCCGTCCAATCTTTAAAGTAATGGCTCCGGATTCCACCGTAGATAAGACTTTACTTCCAACTGTTTCCAACCTCTCTAAGGTTTCCTCATGAGGATGACCATAGGAATTATTCTTACCACAGGAAATCAAACTTAATTTTGGCTTTAACACTTCCAAAAGTTCCTCACAACTGGAACCGGAAGAACCATGGTGGGCTACCTTTAAAGCATCCAGACTCATCCGGTCAATTTCTTTCACAAGCTCCATCTCACCTGCTTTTTCAATATCTCCGGTCAACAACATCTCAAAAGCTCCATATTGTAATAACAATACCAAGGACTGATTATTACGATTTCTGCCGCTGTTTCCTTTCGCTTTTTCCACCCCCCTTTTTATTTCTTCTTTATCCTCCATAGTCCTTCCCATTTCTTCTGACTGTGGGTAGAGGCACACAAAACTCATGCTTCCGTCCGTAATCTTATCTCCCTGCACCAAATAAACCATTTTCGTTCCGCATTTCCCTGCCAAAGCCTGCAACTCCTGCATTCTCTCTCTATCTTCTTCTATAAAAAGTACACTCTCAGGCATAAATATATACCGGATTTCTATTCTTTCTGCAGGTGCTGCTTCTAACACCTCCATAATTCCACTTATATGATCTTCATCCAAATGACTGATAAAAATTCCTTTTATTTTCCCATAACCTTTCTTCTTTAGAAATGGAAGTAATCTATATTTTCCCACCTGACTGACAGAACTGCTTCCACAATCTGAAATATAAACATTTCCGTTACAATTTCGTATGACAACACTGTCACCCTGCCCAACATCAAGCATAGTCACCTCTGCTCCAAAGCTTAAATTTAAAGTAAGAATATTGATAGCTGACAGTAATATCATTTTTCTTCCAAGGTTAGAATACTTCACCATCCCACTGATTGCCACTGCCACCAGGCATGCATACAGAATAATTTGCACTACCCCCGGTGAACCTGTATACCCGTCTTGAAACATCACCCGTTCAAATATCCTGCAGCACCACTCAAAGTATTCCAAAATCCACTTCATTCCCCCTACCACAATACTCGTTGTTTCCATCAATAATCCCCCCATCACCAACACTACTGCCAAAAACAATAATACTGACATAAAAGGAAGAATCAAAAGATTCAAAAACACACTGTACCAGGGATAGACTCCGTAATTCCATAAAAGAACCGGCAGCGTGGTTATGGTGGCAGATAAGCTGACACAAAGAGACTTTCCAAGCTTTCCTTTCGCTCCCATCATCTCCTGTAGTCCGGGAGCAATAAATGTTACCCCTACTACCGCCAAAAATGAGAGTAAAAAGCCACTATTATTTAAAACATATGGATTCATAAATAATTGCAGAATTGCTGCCAATCCAAGAGCCGAAAGACTGTCGTAGCTTCGCCCTAAAATTTCAGCAATAAAAGACAGAACAAACATAATTGTTGCTCTGATGGTTGATATAGAATTGCCTGTAAAAACACAATATAATGACATAATCATAATGGCTGCAACAGATGCCTTCCTATGACTTGCCAATATTACCTTTAATACCCGGAATACACCCATTCCCAAAAGTGTGAGATGTAGCCCGGAAATAGCTAATATATGAGAAATACCGTTTCTTTGATATAAGCTCTTTTGCTCCTCATCCAAACCGCTTTTCTCCCCTAACAACATGGCGCTTATCACAGCACCATCCTCTTTCCCTAATTCCTGTTCCAAAAGTTTCACGGCTTTCTGCCTGACACTCCACATTTCTTCCCGAAACCTTGAAAAAGAGTTTCCTTGTTTTAGTATCTTACATTTTTTGAACTGCCCCAAAATCCCTTGGGAAACATAATATTTTCCCAAATTAAATTGCCCCGGATTGGCTGGTTCTTCCCATATTTCATACCTTCCTTCCAAAAGGACAGTTTGCCCGATTTTTAATTCAACAGTCTTTCCGGCAGATATCCGGCAAAGATATTTTCCTTCCATTTTTTTGATATGATTTATGGGTTTATTCTTGCCCACAATATCTTCCGTCTCTTGTGTTGAATGGGAATTACTCAGGACACTTACATTTTCTAATGTCACCTGCCAATAAGCTCCATACGCAGATTCTTTATACTGCTTATTTTTAATCGTACCTTCTAAAACAACCTCTCCAGGTTCCAAAAAAGGTAATATATCTTTATAGCTTCTCCCCAAAAGAAAAACCGAAATAATAAGAAGAAAACCTATTGCCAGCCAGCACATAGGTCTTGTTCTTAAAATCTGTCTTTTCTCTTTTACTAACACTCCATACTTCGCAGAATTTATTTTCAATTCTCCCCGGCTTCTTCCACCTGA
This sequence comes from Lachnospiraceae bacterium, assembly GCA_017555455.1. Lineage (GTDB taxonomy): Bacteria > Bacillota > Clostridia > Lachnospirales > Lachnospiraceae > SFDP01. Next base: position 12,016 of record JAFZGJ010000087.1, on the reverse strand, counting down.
ATCAAAGCCAGATTCCTTTCAAATAAATTTGACAGCGTTTTATCCCCCAACTTCACTTCTGTTGCGCCATCCACCGCTAACTGTACTTTTACTACTCCCGGCAACTCTGTCAAAGAATTTACCAAAGAATAAATCGCCGTATCTGCGGTTACATTTCCTGTTAATGTAAGAAATCCATTGTTTAAATTTACATAACAAATTCCGTCTTTAATATTTACACTGATTATTTTAATTTCCGGATTTAAGGTTGCAAAAATCGAAGTTGCATTTTCCTTATTCTTTTTATCTACAGGACCGGAAACTAATTGTTCCACTACCAATTTTTCCAAAGAAATATTGGTATTGTAACGAAGCGTCCTGTTAACCTTAATCAACTGATTCCCCTCTGCATTTGCAAAATACAAAGTCAGAGTGGTTTCTTCATACTTTTTCATATCTTCACCGGTATTATCTATAAAGGTATCCGCTGACATAACTCCTATGGTATCTCCTGTAGCATCCAAAAGGCTTTTCCCCTCCACCTGAATGTTAATCAGTTCAATTCCTTCTATCTGTGTCAGGGTTTTTACCAAAGCTGCCCGGACCAACACTTCTTTCACAGGAGGCAAATCTTCATATTCTCCGCTCAAATTCAAGGTAATCTGTCCTTCATGAAGAATACAATTTTTTACTGTAAAGCCGCTGATCGCCGGTTTATATTCTATTTTTTCTGTCTGTGTTGCTAATTGTTCTAACAGCTGAGCCGTTAACACCTGCTTATCTTCCTTAGAAATCTCTGTTTCATAAGAAACGCTAATGATATGATTCTCATTACGGTCTAAATAATAAATTTCATATATCCCTGTTTTATCCTCTTCTTTGCTTGTGCATCCCATTCCTACAAAAGCAAACAGCATCCACAGAGTCATCAATATTATTTTTTTTCTCACACTTTTTCTCCTACTTGCTATATGTCAAAGGAATTTTTACCAAGAACGTAGTTCCTTCCTTTTCTATACTGGACACCTGAATCATCCCACGATGCATTAAAATAATATTTCTAGTAATGGCAAGTCCTAATCCGGTTCCACCAATTTCTCTGGAATGAGATTTATCCACTCTATAAAAACGTTCATAAATATGTTCCAAAGATTCTTCCGGAATTCCCATACCGGAATCTTCAATCATTACGGTAAAATATTGATGATCCGCATCTAAGGTTACTCTTACCCAACCGTTTTCCTTATTATATTTAATGGCATTTTCTACCAAATTGGATAAAGCAAGTGTTATCTTAACTTCATCTACTTCTGCCTGTACCGAACGGTTACTTTCCAAAATAACTTCGATGTTTTTTAGTCTTGCAATAGGACGAAGACGTTTCATCAACAACTCCAAAAGAGCATTAATTTCTATGGTTTCAATATTTACCTCTCCATCCGTTTTATCCAATTTTACTAAGGTTAAAAGGTCATTTATAATCTTATTTTCCCTATCAATTTCTGCTGCGATATCTGTCATAAACTCCTGATAAAGCTCATTAGGTACATTTTCCTGCATAATCAGGGAATCTGCCAATACCTTCATGGAAGTCAATGGTGTCTTTAATTCATGGGACACGTTGGACACAAATTCCTGTCTGGAGTTATCCAAGGTTCTCATTCTTCTGAGCACTTTATTAAAAGCATCAACAATATGCTGGGTTTCTTCATAATCCGGTACAGAAATGGCTTCATCTGTAAAACCTTCCTTTACGTCATTAATAGCTCCTGTAACCTTTTTGAAGGGTAATATCAAAAACTGGGAAATAGCCAAACTCATAACCAAAATTAAAATCGTCATAACCACTTCCAAAACAAAAGCTTTTCGTTGCAATATACTGATAGTAAGGGCAATAGTATCTGTAGAAATACTGCTAAGCAATACTCCTTTAATTTGAGCAGGTTCTTCATTTCCCCGATTCTCCGTAACACTATCCATAATCGGTATGGTCATTTCAATAAATCCGTCTTTATCATCATAATAAGTGGTATTTTCACCTTTAAAGCATTTTACCACCTCTTCTGAAATAATAGTTTTTCCTTCACTGATTCCATAGGTGTCTTTAATTACCTTAAAATTACTGTTAATAATAAGCACTCTTCCATCATAAAGATTGGAAATCTGATTCAATTCTGCATTAATAACTTCCGAAGAAGTATCCCTTAAATAATTATAGGTAAGTAAGTGATTGGCAATAATTTTGAACTGATTAGATACTTCGGAGATTTTTACATTTACAGCTCTTTCTTCATAATTATGGAGAAGAGCTGTTCTTGTAACATAACTGGGTATCATACCCATAACCATTAAAAGTAAAAAGATACGAACTTTTAAACTCCTAAGTAATGGTATTTTATTGATTTGATTTTTGATTTTTTCCCGCATATAACACCTGATTAAGCCTTAAAGTAATAGCCCACGCCCCATTTAGTATGAACAAATTTAGGTTCACTGGGATTTGCTTCAATTTTTTCGCGCAAACGTCTGATATGAACGTCTACCGTTCTTACATCTCCGGGATAATCCGCGCCCCATACCAGATTCAACAATTTTTCCCTACTGTATACATGATTAGCATTCTTTGCTAAAAGCTCCAACACATCATATTCTTTGGAAGTAAGATTCATTTCCCGCTGTTCCACATAAACTCTTCTTTCTTCCAAATCAATTTTCATAGCACCGGCTTCTATAAGCTGTCCCTGATTTTTCTCATTTTTAGATGCAGTTCTCCGCATAATAGCTTTAATTCTGGCTTTTACTTCCAAAATGTTGAAAGGTTTGGTGATATAATCATCAGCTCCATATTCCAACCCCATAATTTTATCCATATCATCGCCTTTGGCGGTTAACATAATAATAGGTACATTGGAAAACTCCCTTATTTGCTGGCAAACCTGCAATCCATCAAGCTTAGGAAGCATAATATCCAGTAAAATAATATCAAATTCCTGTTCCTTGGCTTTTTCTAACGCTTCTTCCCCGTCATAGGCAACTTCCACATTCATTCCTTCCTGTTCCAGACTAAAACGGATTCCTTTTACAATTAATTTTTCATCATCTACTACTAAAACTTTTTTTGCCATTTTCTCTCCTGACTATACTCACTGTGAGACTGTCACATAATCCTTTATTTTTTCATAAGCAGCTTCCTTAATCCCGGAAACCTTCATAATATCCTCTGTCTTCCCAAAAGCGCCATGTTCCTTACGGTAAGCAAGAATACTTTTAGCCCTGCTTTCTCCTATCCCGGGTAACGTACATAAAAGCGCCTCATCTGCAGTATTTAAATCTACTTTCTGTTGTTTTTCCCGGGCTTTTTCATAAAGCTGTGCTTCCTGAATAAAGCCTTCTTCCCGGGATGCCTGTTCAGAAGCTCTTAATTCCCTGATTTCTTCCTTGGTTGGTACTGTAACCTTCATTCCGTCTTCTAAAAAAAGTGCCTGATTCAGATAATCCCTGTCCGCATCCTCCCGAAAGCCTCCTGCTTTCAGAATTCCTTCATATACCCGCTGTTTTTCCTTCAAATAATAAACTCCCGGCTGATTTACCGCTCCGCAAATGTGAACAGCGATCATTTCCGTGGCTTCCTCCTGCAGTGTTTCCAAAGCTTCCTGCGCTTCCATATCTACACTCTCTTCCGGGGATTCCACCATTTCCAAACCTACACCATCTTCCGCAACCGCAGTTTCTTCCCTGGCAATCACTTCTTCCAAAACAATGGTGGATGAATCTTCCTTTTGAAGTAAAAAACTTTCTTTTGTACATCCCAAAAGGAACAGACATAAACTGCCCATTCCCAATATTATTGTCAATTTATTTCTTTTCAGCATACTTTCTCCCTTCGGAGAATTCCCCGTTTGCCTGCTGTAGCCCTATTCTATGACACTTTCCTCTCATGTACAATAGTCATTTTTACTAATCTTCACTGCCTGTTTCCACCAGTGAAATATAATCCCCCAAATTCCTGACATAATAATCTTCATAGATATCCGGTGCCAAGGTCGGAATTTGTCTATAATCAAATTTTTCCGTATAAGAATAAGCATAATTTAACAATAACTGCTCTGTATTTTTTAAAGAAGCTATTTCCATCCCGATTCCTGCACCACGGGAATGTACACCGATAGGTACAGAAATTTCCGGTACCCCAATCACGGAAGATAAAAGATTGCAATTTGTAATATAGGTCTGTCCATAAAAATTACTTACATTTTTCACATATAGCGGTGAATTTAAGTACGTCGGAAACACCACTGCAGAAATGTCGTTTTCTAAAAACATCTGCTGATATTTTTCATAATAGGTTTCTTTGGCTGCTTGCCATCCACTTATATTTTCTGCACACTTGGCAGATAGTTTAAAAATATCCGGCATGGATACTTCCACAATTTCAGCTCCGCACATTTGCAAATCCCAAAGTGCCTGTTGAAAGGATAGCATAACTTCACTATCTATATTATTTGCAGTTCTGCCGGATTTCAAGGCAGTGGCTCCTGACAGTTCCTTCAACACTCCGATGCGTACTCTTTCCAAAGCATCGGCATCTAAATTTTCTTCATAGTTACCGCCCCCGGTAATGACACTCAGCATAATCGCCTGATCCTTTACCGTTCTTGTAATGGCACCTGCGGTATCTCTTCTTGAATTTAAAATAACCAATCCGTCTTTTTCCACTAATCCCAAGGTGGGACGCAGAGACACACAACTATTTAGAGCTGCCGGATATCTTAAGGAAGAATTGGTATCCGTTCCCAAAGAAGCGGTGGCAAAGTTCAATGCCGTAGCCACAGCACTTCCTCCCGAAGACCCACCGGGAGACATATCCGGATTATAAGCATTATAGGTATCTCCTACCGCACCACTGCGGCTTCGTCTGGCATCCTGTGCCTGGGTACTCATGTTGGTTTTTCCAATAATTACTGCACCTTCCTCTAAAAGATACTGTACCACAGCAGCATTACTGTCAGAAACCTTTGCTTTTGAAAAACTATACCCATTGGTAGTATAATAGCCTGCATACTCCATATTGTCTTTTATCACCACCGGAATCCCAAACAGCTTACCCTTGGCAGTTCCTGCCGCCAACTGCGCATCCCTTTTATCGGCTTCTTCCCAAACATTATCACAAATAGTTATAAAACAATTATAGATTGAATTATAAGCTGCAATTCGTTCCATATAGTAAGCCGTCAATGCCTTGCTGGTAAGCAAACCTGTATCCAGCGCTTTTCTCAAAATTTCTATATCTGCTTCCCAAAGAGAAGCCATAAGCTCCTTTCCGGCTCTTTCCTCCGGTGTTTCCGGCGTAACCGGTGCCGTACTTTCTGTCACTGTATTTTCCGACATTGCATTTTCTGTAGCATTGACCGGAACAGACAATCCCAAACTTAAACATAAACTCAAACATAAGACAGCTATTTTTCTCATTTGTAACACCCTTTTATCCTCTTTATCTTACAGTATAGGTAAAGGTTGCAGCATATCACTGCAACCTTTTTTCTTTAATCATCTGAGTAATCCACAAATCCCTGATCCTCTTCTTCTACCTTTATATATGCTTCCTGATACGGTTCTCCCGTTATCTGAGTCATTAAATCTTCCGATAACTGCTTCAGCTGACCGGATACGTCCTCTTTATTCCAGATACGTTCAAACATAATTTCCATTTTAACCCAAAAATTACTGATTGCCATTAACTTAGGCACAGGCGCGGAATCCTGATATTCCTCCATAAACATATCCAGATTATGATTTTCATAAGAAACATTCTTATTGGCAGATACTTTTCCCGTAGCTGAATATAAATCTCCGGCATGATCCTTTACCAAATATTTTGCAAAATCATTAGCTTCGGCTTTCATATGAGTATATCCATTTACATAAATGGTATTAGTTACAGATAAGCTTTTGGTATCCATCTCACTATTTAATCTTGGAATGGGAGCAATACCATAATCGTATTCAAATTCTCCATTTTCCTTAGCCTGATCTAATTTTCTGATAATATCCGTGGTGGCCGTAGTCATGACAATTTTGCCTTCCATAAACTCCTGAATCACAGAATCGTATTCCACATCACCGGCATCAATAGCAAAATAATCACTTAATTTCTGATATACACTTAAAGCACGAATGGCTTCCTCATTATAAATATCAATGGCTTCTTTGCTGTCCCCACACATACCTCCAAGGTCTATATAACTACCGGCAAAGAAATAATTATAAAAAATATCTTCCACATCCCACTTAAAAACCGCTTCTACATTCTGCGGAGCATCATAATTATCCGCAAATTCCAGAAGTGCTTCAAAGGTACCCGGAATCAATTGCGGTACTTTTTCCCGTACTAATTCAGCCATTTCTTCCTGAGAAATAACTGTCTCAGCGTTTTCCTCCGTTTCAGATGCCTCTTCCCCGCTGTCGTCCTCAGCTTCTCCTTCTTCTGTTTCCACGGTAACTCCCAATTCTTCCTGAATTGCTACTTTGGCAAGTTCTTCCAAATAGGTCATATTATACAACAAAGCACTGGTTTCATAATAAAATGGATAACCCAATATTTTTTGCTGATAAGTTACTGCATGCATGGCACTTTCCGGGAAATTCTGCAAGCTCACTACACCTTCCTCATCAGAAATTTCCATAGCAAGCCCTACCAAATAGGCTTTTTCCATATTGTCATTGCTGGCAATATAAAGATCAGGATAATAATCCGAGGTTAAAGAAGCTTCATTAATTTTCTGCAGCAGCTCCAAGCCGGACTGTAACGTAGGAATAACACGAACCCCTTTTTCCTCATGATATCTCACTGCCATACTACTTAAATAATCGGTCAAAGCTTCGTCGGTATACCAAATGTGGAGGGTCCTGGTATTATCAAAAACCTCCAATTTCTTCTGCTCTTTTACTTGATTTCCCGCATACAGCACGGAAAACAGCATAACTAAAACTAAAAATGCTGAAATAATTCTTTTTGTTAAACTCATCTACATTTCTCTTTCTACTACGGAAGATAAAACATCTTATCCCTTAACTGCTACTGAAGACAAGACTCTAAAATAACCATCATTTCATCCACATGTTCTTTGGTAATCACAAGTGGTGGGATGAATCGGATAATATTGGTACCGGCATTAATCAATACCAAACCGGCATCTAATGCCTTTTGAATATAGTTTCCTACAGGACAGTTAAATACCAATCCCTGCATCAGTCCCCTGCCTCGTCTTGTTTCAATAAAATCATATTTTTCCACAAGCTCATCCAGACGTTTTTCCAAATATCCGCCTACCATATTTACATTTTCTATTATATGATTCTCTTCAAATAAATCAAGCACTTTATTGATGGCAGATGCTGCCAACGGATTCCCACCGTAGGTAGTCCCGTGATCTCCTGCTACCAAAGAATTTTCCGCCACTTTTTCAGTCATTAAAAAGGCACCTACCGGAACTCCACAGCCCAAAGCTTTGGCAGTAGTCATAATATCCGGCTGAATACCGTATTTCTGCCATGCAAACATAGAACCGCATCGTCCCATGCCACACTGGATTTCATCTAATATCAATAAAATATCTTTTTCTTCGCAAAGGGCTTTTACTTTTTTCATAAATTCTTCCGTTGCCGGATGAATTCCTCCCTCTCCTTGAACGGTTTCAAAAATAATAGCACAGGTTTTTTCCGTTACCTGACTTAACACGCTGTCAAAATCATTTAAGGTGGCAAAACGGATGTTGCCAATCATTGGCTGAAAAGCTTCTCTGTATTTGGGATTTCCGGTAATGGACAATGCTCCCATGGTTCTTCCGTGAAAGCTGTGCTCCATGGCAATGATTTCATGATCTGTCTGTCCGTCTTTTAAATATCCGTATTTTCTGGCCGCCTTAATAGCTCCCTCCACAGCCTCCGCACCACTGTTGGTAAAAAACACTCTGTCCATACCGGAGACTTTCTGTAATTTCTTTGCCGCTTCAATAGCCGGCACATTATAATAATAATTGGAGGTATGGATAACCTTGTCAATTTGGTCTTTTAATGCCTGATTGTACGCTTCATTTTTATAGCCCAAAGCAAACACTGCAATTCCTGCACAAAAATCCAAATATTTTTTCCCATTTAAATCATAAAGGTATACGCCTTCTCCTTTATCGAATACAATCTGATATCTGTTATAAGTATGAAGCAAGGCTTTTTCCGCTTCTTCAATATATTCTTTCATCATTTCCATGATTTTTTCCTCCTATGGAGATGGTTCTTTATTATAATTCTATGACTATTTGTCTTCGTCCCTTACGATAGCCGTTCCCACACCTTCGTTGGTGAAAATTTCCAAAAGCAGACAATGAGGGATTCTGCCATCCAAAATATGTACTCTGTTTACTCCATTCTTAACTGCAGAAGTACAGTTATTTAATTTTGGAAGCATACCTCCTCCAATAAAGCCATCTTCGATCAAATCATCTGCTTCGGAAGCAGTAATTCTGGAAATAAAGGAGCTCTTATCATTAATATCCTTGTAAAGTCCTTCAATATCTGTTAAGAAAACGAGTTTGTCCGCTCCTATGGCTTTGGCAATAGCACAAGCCGCATCATCTGCGTTAATATTATAAGTCGCAAATTCTTCACCCAAACCGATAGGGGATATAATCGGTAAATAGTCTTTTTCCAATAAATCAAACAAAATTTCCGGATTTACGGAAGTAATATTTCCTACATACCCAATATCCTGTCCATCGGAATATTTCTTTTCTACCTGCAACATCTGTCCGTCTTTTCCGCTTAAACCTACTGCTCTCACGCCTAATTCTTCTACCATGGTTACCAGACGTTTGTTTACCCGTCCTAATACCATTTCCGCAATTTCCATGGTCTCATCATCAGTAACACGAAGTCCGTTAACAAACTGTGCTTCTTTTCCCACCTTAGATACCCAACGGCTGATTTCTTTTCCGCCGCCATGAACAATAATTGGTTTAAACCCTACCAACTTTAATAAGGTTACATCTTTAATTACATTTTTTTGCAGCTCCTCGTTGCTCATGGCAGAACCGCCGTATTTTACTACTATAATTTTACGATTGAATTTCTGTATATATGGCAAAGCCTCAATTAAGACCTCTGCCTTTTTTAAAACGTCCTGCATATTCTGCTGTTCCATTTCTATCTTTCCTTTCTAATTCCGGTTCTCTTTTATTTCCATCATTCTGTTTTAAATTCTCCCCAGTTAAGAACGATAGTCTGCATTAATTTTTACATAATCATAGGTCAAATCACAGCCCCATGCACAAGCTTCTTCTTCTCCCGCTTTCATATCCACCAGAATTCTTACTTCCGGCTCTGCCAAAATCTTACTTGCTTCCTCTTCACTGTAGTCACAAGCTACGCCGTCTTTGAAAATCTGAATGGTTCCGTTTTCCCCTTGAAAAAACAATTCGATATTTTCCGGGTCAAAATTCACGCCGGAATACCCCAGAGCACAAAGGATTCTTCCCCAGTTGGCATCATGACCGAAAATAGCTGCCTTAGTAAGACTGGAACAAATTACGGATTTTGCCAAAATTTTAGCATCCTGCTTTGTTTTTGCATGAATGACTTTTGTTTCCAAAAGTGCTGTTGCTCCTTCTCCGTCGCCCGCCATCATTTTTGCCATTTTAGTATTTACATAATTCAATGCTTCCATGAATTTCAGATAGTCTTCATTTTTTTCTGTAATAACCTCATTTCCGGCCATACCGTTTGCCAGAATCAATAAAGTATCATTGGTAGAGGTATCTCCATCTACAGAAACCATGTTAAAGGTATCCTGTACATTTTCCCTTAAGGCTTCCTGTAACAAGTCTTTGGAAATAGCAAGGTCTGTAGTTAAAAATCCTAACATCGTACACATATTTGGATGAATCATACCGGAGCCTTTACACATACCACCTAAGGTTACGGTTTTTCCGCCAACTTCAAAGGTTACCGCTACCTGTTTAGAACGGGTATCAGTAGTCATAATAGCTTCTGCTGCCAAGGTTCCCGCTTCTTCTGTATGAGACAATGCCGTTGCCAGTTTTTCTACCCCCGCAGTAATTCTGTCTACCGGAAGCTGCATTCCAATAACTCCGGTGGAAGCCACCAATACTGCTTCTTTCGGAATATTTAACGCTTTTGCTGTAGCTTCAGCAGTCTTTTTACAGCATTCATATCCCTGCTGTCCTGTACATGCATTGGCGATTCCTGAATTGATAACTACTGCCTGTCCATATTCGGAATGAGCTACAATTTCTTTATCCCATAAAACACAGGCTGCCTTTACTACGTTAGAAGTAAAGGTTCCTGCAACCTGACAAGGTACTTCACTATACACCATTGCCATGTCTTTTCTGTTCTTATATTTAATGGCAGCTTCTACTCCTGCTGCCTTGAACCCTTTTGCTCCGGTTACTCCACCTTTGATTTCTTTCATCATATTTTTCTCCTATTCATTAAAAGCAATAATATTCTCTGAATTCAATACAAAATCATAATAATTCAAATCTAATCTCTGGGTCCAGCCGATTTTCCGCCAGAAAGCATTCCCGATATCATTCTGGGTAAATGCAATTAAAGAAACTTTACTGATGTTCTCTTTCTTTAAAGCATTCATGGCAAATACTACCATGGCTGTTCCTATTCCCTGTTTCCGGTACTGAGGGTCTACACATACATGATATAGACATCCTCTTCTGCCGTCATGACCGCAAAGAATTGCGCCCACAACCTTACCATCCTTCAGGGCAACCACACTGGTATCGGGATTTCTTTTTAAAAACCGTTCCACTCCTTCTTTGGAGTCATCAATACTTCGCATGGCAAATCCTTTTATTTTCATCCACAAGCCATAGATTTCATCATAATCCTCTATGGTCATGGTTCTTACTACTGCATCCATTTTTCTTTCCTCTGTTATGGGAACATCGGTACCAACTGTAATCCCGCATCTTCCGGCAAACCAAACATCAAATTCATATTCTGTACTGCCTGACCTGCAGCACCTTTTACCAGATTATCCATGGCTCCCATCATAATCACTCTGTTTGTACGTTCATCCACTACTACATTGACATCCACATAATTGCTGCCTTCTACCCATTTGGTTTCCGGACAAGTACCTTCCGGTAATACACGGACAAATTTCTCATCTCTGTAAGCATCTTCATAAAATCTACGGATTTCTTCTTTATTATAGGAAGTTCCATCTGCTTTTTTCTTTAAGGAAGCATAAGCTGTAATTAAAATCCCCCGGTTCATAGGTACTAAATGAGGCGTAAAATTCAGGGTTACTTCTTCCCCGGAAGCATAACCTAACTGTTCTTCTATTTCCGGAGTGTGTCTATGAGAAGCCACACCATAGGCTTTGATATTTTCATTCACTTCACAATATAAATTATTTACTTTTGCCCCTCTTCCGGCTCCACTGGTTCCGCTTTTGGCATCAATAATCACGGTAGACATATCAATAACCCCTGCTTTTGCCAAAGGATATACAGAAAGGAAGGAACAGGTTGGATAACAACCGGGATTGGCAATCAGTCTTGCCTTTTTTACTTTTTCACGATTAATTTCACAAAGTCCATATACTGCTTCTTCAATAAACTGCGGTGCTTTGTGTTCTATGCCGTACCATTTTTCATAGGTAGCTACATCTTTAATTCTGAAATCTGCACTTAAATCAATGACCTTTACCTGTGACAAATTTTCTTCATCCAAAAGACCTGCTAAAAATCCCTGTGGAGTAGCTGTAAAAATCACATCCACCTGTTTTGCCATCTCTTTTAAATTATCGTCTTTACAAATATCTTCCACAATCTGAAACATATTCTGATATACAGACGCATATTCCTTATCTATATAACTTCTGGAACCATACCATTTAATTTCTACTTCTTTATGTCCCATTAAAATTCGTACAAGTTCTCCGCCGGCATACCCGGTAGCACCTACGATTCCTACTCTGATCATACGTATTACCTCTTTC
>JAFZGJ010000086.1 GCA_017555455.1 Lachnospiraceae bacterium | reverse complement strand
TGCCATCCAAATTTTTGCATTAGGATTCTTTTCCAAAAACTCTTCAAAATTCATATAACGTCTTACATCTAAATGCTGCCAATAATCCATCCCTGCTCTCTTAATGGCTTTTTCACTTAAACTAAATCCCAATGGTTCTATCAAATGAAGAACAGTCCCTGTGGCCACACAGGTTCTTCCTATATTTCCTGTATTTGCCGGTATTTCCGGCTGATGAAGTATAATGTTCATTTCTATTTATCCTCCCGTAACCAAGGCTCTATGAAATCATTTTTCGGTCTGTCCAAATATCTGGTTTCTTCTCCGTTTAAAACAACTTTTCCCTTTTCTTCAGTAATCTTCCCAATAATGGCTGCCGGAATCTGCAATTTTTCTAATTCGTGTAAAAGTTGATTTCCTTTGTCTGTAACTACAAGTAAAGCTCCCGCTCCATAAAGTTCGTAAGGATTTACCCCTAATATCTCACAGATTTCTATGGTTTCCTGACGGATCGGTATCTTTTTCAAATCTACTTCTATACCTGCATTTCCTTTTTCTGCCAATTCCCAAAGAGCTGAAAAAATGCCGCCTCGGGACACATCATGCATTCCCGCAACTCCCACTTCCATGGCAATACGGCTTTCTGTCAGTACGGAAATTTCTTTTTCCAAAGAAATACCATTTTCCACAATATACCTTGGAAGTCTTTCTTCCAATTTCTTTTGTTCCTTTTTTGCAAGAACTGTGGTTCCTGCCATTCCTGCCCATTTGGTCAAAAGAATATCCATTCCGTTTTCATATTTGTGAAAATTCAAATGCTGATTTTTATCTTTTTTTCCAAGAACAGTAATATTTAAAATAGGCTTATTCACTGCCTTACTTATTTCTGTGTTTCCACCGGCAATCTGAAGACCCAAATTGTGGCAAGCTCTTTCCATTTCTCCCGACAATCTTTGTACTACAGATTCCAAAATTTTGTCCGGTAAAATGGTGGACACCACAACCGCTACCGGCTCACCTCCACCGGCGGCTATATTATTAACAATAGCTGTAAGTGAAAAAGCAATAGTTTCAAACTCATCTACTATAATAGGTGCTGTAGTTATCAGCATTCCCTCTGTTTCATGTAATGAAAAAAAGGCACAGTCTTCCCCTACTTCTGCCCCTCTTACAACCTCTGTTCTTTTTGTTTTAATCTGCTTTAATACAGAACGCTTTAATACGCTTTCACTGATTTTTCCAGGTCTCATTGCCTAAAATCCCCTCACAAGCTTTTTCTTGCTTAGCTCCATAAAATATGCTAAAGTTATAAAAACTTTAGCATAGAACCTTACCTAATAAATAAAGGAAACCAATGCAGGAACTACCATTGCAAAAACTAAAATAAGAATAATAATAGAAGAAATCATCTTCCTAGTTTTGGAATTATGAAAATTGAACATAAATTAACACCTTCCTAATCAATATTTCTGAAAGGATATTATATATGAAATTCCCATTTTTTGCAAGCTTTGTCATTTTTATCTTCGTTTTACAACATAATATCCGAAAAGGGAAAAAAAGCAGTGAACAGGCAGAATCAGAATTTTGGAAACGGGAATCTTCTGCTAACGATGTAAGAAGACAATCTTTAGAAGATTTAGCCTATATTACCTTTAACGCCGAACCTTTTTTTCCTGTAAATCTGTTGGATGCCGCAAATTGCCCAGAGTTTCTTTCTAACAATCAGGAAGTAAAAGAAATCCTTTCCCGCTTTCTCTTTTTAGAACAACAAAAAATAGTAAACCTAACCCAATACACCAATACAGATTTAAAGTATAAATATGGCGTCGCCAATCTGCCAACCTTAACCGAATATGATTCAAACTACAATGAATTGATTACTTTGTTACATAGCTATGGAACTATTTTGGAAAAGGAAGGATATGAAACTCAGGCTCTTTCTGTTTTAGAATATGCCATTTCTGTTGGTTCCGATATCAGCAGCACCTATACCCTTTGTGCAAAAATATATGAAAATAATCAACAATGGGAAAAAATAGAATGGTTAAAAAATGAGGCTGAAATTATTTCAACCTCCCGCAAAGACTCTATCGTCCGTAAGTTGCAAGAATTTGGTCCATGTAACGGCTAGCTTCATTTTTAGTCATCGATGCTATGTCGCATTTTGGATTCAAATTATGCTTTGCTAACAATAATGTCAGACGCTCTTTCTGAGCCTTAGTAATAGGGCTCTCTTTTTTTACCTTAAATTCCAAAGTTTTTGGTGCGAATGCTTCTTCAGTATAATAACTCTCCACCAACTTCTGATACAATTCTACCGTAGCCAAAGCATCCCCCAAAGCCCGGTGTGCCTGATGTGTGATTCCGTAATGCTTGCACAAGCTTTCCAACTTTTTACTTTCACATTCTGTTACAAACTGCCTTGCCAGCTTTAAGGTATCGATTCCCTTTCTTTCAAAAGAAATTTTTTCATTGGTAAAAGTTCTCTTCAAAAAGGAATAATCAAATAACACTCTATGTCCTAACAGCACATCTTCTCCTAAAAATTCCTGTAATTGGGGAAGCACCTCCTGAATGGTTGGCTGTCCCTCTAATTCTTTGGAAGCAATTCCCGTAAGAAGCTCTACCCGTTCTTCCAACTGTTGTTTCGGGTCTATTAACTGCTGAAAAGTTTCCACTATCTGTCCGTTTCGTACTTTTACAGCTCCAATTTCTATAATCCGGTCTCTTTTGGGATTCAGACCGGTAGTTTCCAAATCAATACAAATAAAATCTTGTAAGCCTTGCATGTTATATCCTGTTCTTTCTTTGATTATCTGGCTCCTTTATTCCGTTTCTTATAATCCGGACAATATTCCTGTAAAAAGCATTCGGCGCATTTCGGGGTAGGAGCCTTGCAAATGGTTCTTCCAAGACGGATAATATGGATGTTCCATAAAATCCATTTATCCTTGGGTAGTTCTTTCATAAGGTCAAACTCTACTTTGACAGGATCGTCATTTTTTGTCAGTCCCAGTTTTTTGGAAATTCTCTTTACATGAGTATCTACTACCACACTTGGCTCATGAAAAATATTTCCTCTTACCACATTGGCAGTCTTTCTTCCTACTCCTGCAAGAGCGGTTAAAGCCTCCAAATCATTAGGAACTTCCCCGTTGTACTTCTCCACTAACTGTTTACAGCAGGCAATAATATTTTTTGCCTTGTTATGGTAAAAACCGGTAGAATGAATTTCCTGTTCCAGCTCTTTCAAGTCTGCATTAGCAAAATCCTCTGCCGTAACATACTTTTTGAAAAGGCTTTCAGTTACAATATTAACTCTGGCATCGGTACATTGTGCACTAAGCATAGTGGCAATCAGAAGCTGCAGTGCATTTTCATGGTTCAGGTAACACACATAGTCAGTGCCGTATTCTTTTTCCAGTGCATCTAAAATTGCTTGAGTGTTTTTTTTCATTTTAGTTTCCTTTGCTGAAGATGACGGTTTTTTAAGTGAATTTATATATTTCCTTCAAAGCACGCTTTCGCTCCTTTCAAACGTAACGGTACTAGGCTTGCAAAATACGCAAGCCAAGGACCGACGTTTTCAAAGGGCTTTTCAGGAAATATTAATTCATTTAAAAAACCTATCTTTCTTCTTAATAAAATAAATTTAAATTATTCAATAAAAATTTAAGTATAGATTAATATAAAAATTATACATTGAGTAATTATTTTGTTACATCTAATAAAATAACTCTACACTCCGAATTGAGTGGATTTCTCTCATTATAATCAAAAATGACTAACTGATTTTTTGGTAATTTATCACATTTTTCTACTTCCCACACCGAATACTCAAATTCTTCCAAATGGGTCATCTTAGAAAGCTGCTTACTATTGTATTCAGCATATGCCGGAAGTAATTCTTTGGTTTCTTCTTCTTTTTGATATATTTC
This sequence comes from Lachnospiraceae bacterium, assembly GCA_017555455.1. Lineage (GTDB taxonomy): Bacteria > Bacillota > Clostridia > Lachnospirales > Lachnospiraceae > SFDP01. The sequence continues at coordinate 951 of JAFZGJ010000086.1, read as the reverse complement.
TCTGCTTACCTCTTTTAACGAATCCTGTGATTTTGCAAAAGCCGGACGGGTCTTCATTTTTTCTCTAAGATAAATATCAAAGGTAAGAAGTTCCCGATACATTTTCTCTTTTTCCGGTGCTTTTTCAATGCAGAAATCTAACAATATCTGATAACGGTATCCTCTTGCAGGATTTTGGAGGGCATAGCCTTTTTCATCATAATAATCCGCCAACGCTTCATATAATTTAAATGGTGATTCAAATTCCTGTTCCAACATAGACAAGGTATAGGTAAACTGATTACTGTTGTAATACATCTCTACCATTTCTTCCACTTGTTTTAATTTGAGAATTTCATCATAGGTAATCCAGTTGGTAAATAAAACCTCATAAGGAGGCTTTTCGGTATAGGCAATTCCATATTCTTCTGCCTTTTCCCACATTTTTGCTCCCTTTAACACTTTTAAAAATCCAAGCTGAAGCTGTTGCGGTTTCATAGAATAAACCTCGTTAAAGGATTTCTGAAATGTAATAAAATCTTCAAAAGGAAGCCCGGCTATCAGATCCAAATGCTGGTGAATGTTTTTAAAGCTATGGATACGGGCTACTACTTCCCTTAATTTATCTACATTCATAACGCGGTTAATCTCTTTGATGGTTGCCCCATTAGTAGATTGTACACCGATTTCCAACTGTACCAAACCTGGACGCATCTTTTCCAAAATAGCTAATTCCCTGTCTGTTAAAATATCTGCAGATATCTCAAAATGGAAATTAGTGATACCATTGTCATTTTCATGGATATACTGCCATACCCCACAGGCATGGTCACGGTTACAGTTAAAGGTTCTGTCAATAAATTTTACCTGTGGTACTTTTAAATCCAAGAAAAATTGCAGTTCCTTTTTTACCAAATCCAAATCTCGTAAACGCACAGTTTTATCAATAGAGGACAAGCAATAACTGCAACG
>JAFZGJ010000085.1 GCA_017555455.1 Lachnospiraceae bacterium | reverse complement strand
TTATGGCCATTTGTTTTGCTAAAATTTTATGGTCCTGTTATGAGTATATGAATGGTTTATATGATGTTCATCATGTGTGGGCTACCTGTAAAATTCTGACATGGCTGGGATTGGCATTTCTTTGTACTTTGAAAAAAGAAGAATGGATGAAGATTTGGAATCTTGTGTATTTGATTCCGGCAGCAGTGGCTGCGTATCTAAGATACAAACCTTTTGTGGGATTAGAAACGGAAGAGGCTATTACCGGCAGACTACAGGTAAAGTTAGTTTTTGTAGCAGGTTTTGTGGCATTACAGGTATTGTTTTCCATGATTCAGCTTATCTTTAAGAAAAGAAAAGTGAATGGTTCATGGTCTTACCTGTATTTGGGAATTTTTGCTGTCGTTATGGCATTAATGATTGTGTTTCGAAATACCAGAGAATGGCCTGTTATAGCAGCTATCATGTTTGGTGTCTTTTACTATCGGATGTGGCTTTGGGAAAAAAGAGACTGTTTGATGCAGATTTTCTGCAATGGTATTATTTTAAATTTTGCATATATGGTGTATTATTGTTTCATGCACCGGCCTTATCATCGTTTCCGATATAACCGGTTTAGTATGGGATTTCATACGGTGACAATGACAGGATATTATCTGGCGCTGGTTTTGTGTGCTGTGATGGTATGTTTATTTGCAAAGTATTACCGGACGAAGAGATGGCAGGATTGCTGGAAAGAATTAAGCCTTCTGGGAATTGGAAATGCTTATTTGATTATGACCTTATCCAGAACCGGCTATTTAGCGGCTCTTGTAATGGAAATTTTCATGTGTGTATTTTTTGTCATTCTTAAGGAAAAGAAGAAAGTATCCGGAATTGTGAAAAAGTTTGCGATAGGGATGGCAGTTTCTCTATTGTGCTTCCCTATGGTTTTTACAGCCCAAAGAATTTTGCCGGCAGTGGTAAATGAGCCTGTTTATTCAGAGGTTGAAATTTGGGATTATACCGTGCAAAAAGGGGAAGCAAAAGATTCCGAGTTATATATTGATATTGAGGCTTTTGTAAAGGTGGCCTTAAATAAATTGCTGGGTATGGATACAGGGAATATTTCTTTAACTTCTGTGAAACCGGTTTATGTTACAAGTGATAGTGTAATGGTAGCGAGTGAAGCAGAGCGTATGGAAGACATTCGAGATGTATCCAGCGGGCGAGTGACAATTTTTCGGGAGTATATCAAAGAGTGGAATCTTACGGGGCATGAAGATATGGCATTTGAACTCCCTAACGGAGACACACCGGCACATGCCCATAACAGCTTCTTGCAGGTAATCCATGATCATGGTTTGATTACAGGTGTGTTGTTTTTTGTTTTTGGTGTTTTAAGTTTCCTGTTAAGTATCAGAAATTATAGTGTGAAAAAACAAGAAGGAGAAGTATTCTACAATGCACTCCCCATAGCAGTGATTGTTGCTTTTGCCTTTGCGGGTATGGTAGAATGGATTTTCCATTTTGCAAATCCTATGGGATTTTCCTTATTTGTAGTAATAATTCCGCTGTTGTTCAGGCAGCACAATGGAGAGAAAAATGAAAAATAAGAATTTTAATTACCAACTGCTTTTTCGAAGAGCCAGTTTTGTAATTTATGATGTGGCAAGCGTATTGGCAGCTAGTTTTTTGGCCATTTCCATGCGTTATGAATTTGAATTTGATATGATTCCGGATTACTTTTTGGAAACCATCATACGATTTTTGCCTTTTAATATTATTTTTACAATTATTATATTTTATATCTTTCGTTTATATCATAGCTTATGGGCTTTTGCGGGAGAAAGTGAACTGCAAAATGTGATTGTGGCCTGTTTTATGGCTTCTGCGATAAATGGAATTGGTTTATTTGCGGTAAAAGTGCAGGAGAGAGCGGTACCAAACAGTTATTATTTTACTTATTGTTTTCTTTTGATTACCTTAATTTTTGCCAGCCGTTTTTCCTATCGGTTTATGCGAAGTTTTAAGCATAAGAAGCAGAATAAAAAGAACGCCATCCGGGTTATGATTATTGGTGCCGGAGAAGCAGGAAATGCCATTATCAAAGAAATTGTAAACAGTAACTTCTCCACTATGAGCATTGCCTGTATTATTGACGATGACCCGAAAAAATGGGGAAGCTATATTCAAGGGATTAGAGTAGCCGGCGGCAGGGATAAAATTCTGGAATGTGTTGATGTATATAATGTAGATGAAATTTTTGTGGCAATTCCTTCTGCCTCCAAAAAAGTAATTAGTGAGATTTTGGATGTTTGTAAGGAAACAGAATGTAAGCTTCGTTCTTTGCCGGGAATTTATCAATTAGTAAATGGGGAAGTTAATGTAAGCCAGTTACGGGATGTGGAAGTAGAAGACTTATTGGGACGAGAACCCATTCGTGTAGATTTGGACTCAATTTTAGGATATGTCAGCGGCAAAGTAGTTATGGTAACCGGCGGAGGCGGTTCCATCGGTAGCGAGTTATGCCGCCAGATTGCTCAGCATAAACCTAAGAAATTAATTTTAGTAGATATTTATGAAAATAATGCCTATGATGTGCAGCAGGAGCTGTTGTACAAGCATCCGGATTTGGATTTGGTGGTATTGATTGCTTCCGTAAGAAATACTAATCGTATGAATACGATTTTTGAAACCTATAAACCACAGATTGTATATCATGCGGCAGCACATAAACATGTACCGTTAATGGAAACCAGCCCTAACGAAGCTATTAAAAATAATGTTTTCGGAACCTGGAAGACTGCCCAGGCAGCAGCCTACTACGGAACAGAAAAGTTTGTTATGATTAGTACCGATAAAGCGGTGAATCCTACCAATATTATGGGGGCCAGCAAACGTATCTGTGAAATGATTGTGCAGACCTTCAACCGCCATTATGATACGGAATTTGTAGCAGTGCGTTTCGGAAATGTTCTGGGAAGTAACGGAAGCGTTATTCCGTTGTTTAAAAAGCAGATTGCCCAAGGGGGACCTGTAACCGTAACCCATCCGGATATTATCCGTTATTTTATGACCATACCGGAAGCGGTGTCCTTGGTACTACAGGCAGGTGCCTACGCCAAAGGCGGAGAAATCTTTGTTCTGGATATGGGAGAACCGGTAAAAATTCTGGATTTGGCAAAAAATCTGATCCGTTTGTCCGGCTACAAAGTGGATGAAGACATTCAAATTGAATTTACGGGACTACGTCCGGGAGAAAAATTATACGAAGAATTATTGATGGAAGAAGAAGGTCTTCAGGATACTGCTAATAAAATGATTCATATAGGAAAACCGATTGAAATCGATGAAATGGAATTTTTCCGTCAGTTGCATAATTTAAAGGAAGAATCTAAAAATGAAAGTGCCGATATCCGTCAGTTGATTAAGGAGATTGTTCCGACATATCAGATTAAGAATGATGCAAATAAAGTAAATTAGTGCTATAATAAATACAAAATAGGGGTTTATTTTAAACTCCTACTTTGTGCGTTTAGGAAT
>JAFZGJ010000084.1 GCA_017555455.1 Lachnospiraceae bacterium | reverse complement strand
TAGGCTCAAGAACTTTGCTACACCACTTCCTCCATCCATACCATTACTGATACCAACTTGTGGTTCGCTACACTTGGCGGTAAATACCCGTGACTGGACTTTCACCAGTAAGATTAGTGACATGCTCGGCACACACAAAAAAGAGCCTTGAGATATTACCTCTCAAGACCCTCTTGATTTACTATTCTTTATTTCGCGTAGTCAACAACACGGCTTTCTCTAATAACATTAACTTTAATCTGTCCCGGATATTCTAACTCAGCTTCAATCTGTTTTGAAATATCACGTGCCAATAAAATCATGTCCGCATCGTTAATCTGCTCTGGAACTACCATTACACGAACCTCTCTACCTGCTTGAATAGCAAAAGATTTGTCTACACCTTTGAAATTGTTTGTAATATCTTCTAATTGTTTTAATCTGGTTGTATATGTTTCCAAGGTCTCTCTTCTTGCACCAGGACGTGCAGCAGAAATAGCATCAGCTGCCTGTACAAGGCATGAAATAAGAGATGTAGGCTCTTTATCGCCATGATGAGATTCTACAGCATTAATTACAACTGCAGATTCTTTATATTTGCGGCAAAGTTCAGAACCCAACTGAATATGAGACCCTTCCATTTCATGGTCAACGGATTTACCAATATCATGTAATAAACCTGCTCTCTTTGCCACACGTACATCTAAGCCCATTTCTGAAGCCAAAAGACCTGACAACTGAGCAACCTCTATCGAATGTTTCAGTGCATTCTGACCATAACTTGTTCTGAATTTCATCTTACCAAGTAATCTTACAAGTTCCGGATGAATTCCATGAACTCCTACTTCCAGAATAGCTGCTTCACCTTCTTCTTTAATCATAACCTCAACTTCACGCTGAGCCTTTTCAACCATTTCTTCAATTCTGGCCGGATGGATACGTCCATCTACGATTAATTTTTCTAAGGCAATTCTGGCTACTTCTCTACGAATCGGGTCAAAACCGGAAAGAACTACTGCTTCCGGAGTATCATCAATAATTAAATCAACGCCGGTTAAAGTTTCAAGAGTTCTGATATTACGTCCCTCTCTACCGATAATTCTTCCTTTCATTTCATCATTTGGAAGCTGTACTACAGAAATTGTTGTTTCAGATACGTGATCTGCTGCACATCTTTGAATTGCACTAACAACATATTCTTTTGCTTTTTTATCAGCTTCTTCTTTTGCCCTGGTTTCTAATTCTTTAATCAGAATGGCTGTTTCATGTTTTACTTCGTCTTCAACAATTTTCAATAAGTATTCTTTTGCTTGTTCGGAGGTTAAACCTGAGATTCGTTCTAGTTCCTGTACTCGTTCTTCGTTCAGTTTTGCAATCTTTTCTTTTTGCTTAGAAAGTTCTTCTTCCTTTGCTAATAAGCTTGCTTCTTTCTTTTCAATAGCATCTGATTTTTTATCGATATTTTCTTCTTTTTGCTGAATTCTACGTTCATAACGCTGAACCTCAGCTCTACGCTCTTTAATTTCTTTATCTAATTCGTTCTTAGTACGAATAGATTCTTCTTTAACTTCCAGCAAACCTTCACGTTTTTTGCTTTCCGCTGTTTTAAGAGCTTCATCAATAATTTCTCTTGCTTTATCCTCTGCTGTACCAATTGTCTTTGCTGCTGTCTTCTTCTGATAAGAAGACGTAACAACTACAGTTACAGGGATTGCAATGATCAGAGCTACTACTACACTGATTACGGCTGGTATCATGTACAGGAGCACCTCCTTATTAAATTTTCATTGTACTATATCTAAAATAAGATATAACTATTCAATACCTTAATAGTTACCATCGGATTGCAAATATGCAATATTTGCATCACATCTCACATTAGCAGTTTACAACAGTTCAATTTTATACAAAATGTTAGTCTGTGTCAAGATAGAATTATACAATTTGTATAATCATTTATACATTTTTCGAGTTTTTAGTGACATTTTTCGCAAAGCAACACCTGCATACACCATACATAACATTTTACTATTACTATATTGCATCTTCCTGTAAAGACATAGCTTTCTTAATAATTGATACACTAATTCCCTTTCTAATTAAAAAAGCATATATTTTCTGCTTTTCCTTCCAATCTACAGCTTCTGCGTCGTATTTCTTTTTTCCCAAAAGTTCCCTTGCCTGTTTTAATTCTAATTCCTGCTGCTCATCTTCATCCTCATAAGAATCCCCAAAAGCCTTATTTAATACTTCTTTACTTATACCTTTTATGGCTAATTTTTCTTCCATTTTCTTTCTGCTTTCAACTTCTTTATGGTAAAAAATATACTGACAGGCATAATCATAATCATCCAGGTAACGAAAAGATTTTACATAATCTATGGCATCTTCTATAATTTCCTGAGAATAGTATCCTTCCTTTAATTTCTCCCTAAGTTTAAACTCTGTATAAGGTCTTTTTTGTAACAGATTAAGACATCTTTTTTTTGCTCTCTTAGGTAATACTCTTTGGGTGATTTCGTGGTATATATCGTCTTCTACCACTCCTTCTGTTTCCAATTTATACTGCCTTAATTCTCCTTTATACAATACAAAAGCAAATTCATGATTAATATATATTTTACTACGCTTTTTATCCAATTCTTCTATCCGGGTGATAACTCTTGTTGTATTCATTATATATTCCATTCTATAAATTTAAAAAGATTGCTTATCGCCGGATAAACAATCTTTTATACCTGCACTCTTATAACTGCACTCTTATTCCTCTTTCGCTGCTTTCTTAGTAGACTTCACGGTTTCTTTTTCTGATTCCTCTGCTTTATCTGTCAATCCGAAATGTTCTCTTACTTTCTGTTCTACTTCATCACAAACAGAAGGATTTTCTTTCAGATAATTCTTAGCATTTTCTCTACCTTGACCAATTTTATTACCTTCGTAAGCATACCATGCTCCGCTTTTATTAATAATATTGTTCTCTGCCGCGAGATCAAGAATATCTCCTACTTTGGAAATACCTTCCCCAAACATAATATCAAATTCAGCTTCCTTAAATGGTGGTGCAATCTTATTCTTAACAACCTTAACTCTGGTACGGTTACCTACAACTTCTCCGCTCTGTTTTAAAGATTCAATTCTTCTTACATCCAAGCGGACAGAAGAATAGAATTTTAATGCACGTCCTCCGGTTGTAGTTTCCGGGTTACCGAACATAACACCGACTTTTTCACGTAACTGATTGATAAAGATTACAGTACAGTTAGATTTACTGATTACTGCTGTCAATTTACGTAATGCCTGGGACATCAATCTTGCTTGAAGTCCTACATGGGAATCTCCCATATCACCATCAATTTCTGCCTTTGGAACCAATGCTGCAACAGAGTCCACTACTACGATATCAATGGCTCCGGAACGAACCATGGTTTCTGTAATCTCAAGTGCCTGTTCTCCGCAATCCGGCTGTGAAATATATAAATTGTCGATATCTACACCTATATTCTTAGCATAAACGGGGTCTAATGCATGTTCAGCATCAATGAAACCTGCGATTCCTCCCCGTTTCTGTACTTCTGCTATCATATGTAAAGTAACCGTTGTCTTACCACTGGATTCCGGTCCATAAATCTCTATAATTCTTCCCTTTGGAATACCACCTAAGCCTAATGCAAGGTCTAAACTTAAAGAACCTGTAGGAATGGTTTCTACATTCATCTGCGCAGAAGGATCGCCTAATTTCATAACGGCTCCCTTTCCGTACTGCTTCTCAATCTGTGATATCGCTGCATCTAATGCTTTTAATCTGTCATCTCTTTCCATTTTCATTCTCCTTTTGCAGAACAAATGTTCTTAACTTGTATTTATACTAAAACATTTGTTCGGTCTTGTCAATATTTTTTACATCTTTTTTAGACAATATTATATTACCATATTTCAAGTCCTATATTATTCTCTCATTATCCCATCAAAGACCATCAATAATCCATCACGAACATTCACTCCCTCCCAATATTTAATTTGTAACATTGAAAATTTTAAGCATATGTTTTTAAGAATCGTACATAGATGGCCGTTTGCCAATAGATTAGAAAAAATTGATTCAAGACTTCATTATGCTTTCAGTTAATTATATATCGGTCATATTTTACTGTCAATACGATATATGGATATTTAGAACAAGGTCCCGGAACACTTCCGAAACCTTGTCCATTTATTATAAACTATTCACTTCTTCCGCCACATACACCTCAGAACCAAAATCGGTCAATGTGCGTTGATTTTTATCATATCCTGTTCCCTGGAATATGGGAAGTAGTTTGATACCACTCATGAGAGCCGCACCGGAAGCTTTGAATTCCTGCTTACCGTCTTCCATGGTAATCTTACGATCTGCTGTTCTTAAAATCACTCCATTAGGATTTAAGTTCACCGGTACCACATGTTTAATTAAGGAACCAAACTGTCCTACTCTAAGCTTCTGTTCTCTATTTCCAAACTGATATTGTTTTTTCTTATCCAAATCTTTCATACGAAGCTGCTCGTATCCCGGTGCTGCAGATACCTGTTTCCGGAACACACCTGCAATAGCAGTTCCTTCTTTTTTTACCTGCCAGCCATTTTTCAAACGTTTAAATGTACCATACTGGAATACCATTCGATATTTTTTATAAAATGCTATCTGCGCCTTGATTTCATCCTTTTCCAAGGAAAGCAAATGTTTCAAATCCAATTCATATCCCAAACATCCAAAGAAAGATACATTTCCACGGGTCACCAAAGGAGTCACACGCAGAGTCTGTGCATGGGGACCTGCACTGACATGTGTTCCATAGGTAGACTGTGGATACAGATAAGATAGGTTCCCCTGAATGGTAAGTCTTTCGATTGGGTCTGTATCATCCGAACACCAAATCTGGGGGCCCATACAAAGCATACCCAAATCAAAACGATTACCACCGGAAGCGCAGTTTTCTAATAAAATCTGTGGTCTTGGCTCAAACACTCTTCTTTGAACATCATACAAACCCAAGATATAGTCGTGAGCTTTTGCACCTAAAGCAATGCTGTGACGATTCATATCCCATTTCACATAATTGATATTAGCATTGTCCAAAACATTTCCTACATTTTCAACAATATAATCTCTTACTTCCTTTTTTGTTAAATCCAACAATAACTGATGTCTTCCTAAAACAGGTGTAAATTCATCGGTTAATGCCCAATCCGGATGAGCTCTGTATAAATCTGAATCCATATTGACAGATTCCGGTTCAAACCACAAACCAAATTCCAAACCTAGGGAATGAATTTTATCCGCAAAACCATTCATGCCCTGAGGAAGTTTTTTCTTATTGATATTGTAATCTCCCAAACCTGCCTTATCATCGTTACGTTTCCCAAACCACCCATCATCTAAAACAAACATTTCACATCCTAAGTCTTTGGCTGTTTTTGCCAGTCCCAAAAGTCTTCTCTGGTCAAAATCGAACATGCAACCTTCCCAACTGTTATATAACACCGGACGTTCTCTTTCCTGCCAGTATTCCGGAATGATATGCTTATTTACAAACTTATGCATTTTTTCGCTCATGCCGCCATAGCCTTTGTCAGAAAAACAAATAACTGCTTCCGGTGTTTCAAAGCTTTCTTTCGCTGCCAGTTTTTTATTGAAATTATT
>JAFZGJ010000008.1 GCA_017555455.1 Lachnospiraceae bacterium | reverse complement strand
TTTCTGTCACCTCTTGCCAAAACCCCTTCAATTATGCTGACATCTGCTTCATGCCAGTTATATTTGATACGTTTCTGATTTAACTGATCCATAACAGCCCTACGGGTAATATATGCTTTTTCAATAAATTCCTCTTTAGTATTCATTCTCGCCCACTGGAACGGAGTAAAGGGCTTGGGAATAAAGAACGAAGTGCTGGCAACGATCTGTACCGGAGCACCTTTTCTTTCTTCTTTGGGAACTACTTCGAAATAAGTAGATGCAATTTTATTACTTAATTCCGCAATTCCACGGATATCTTCTTCCGTTTCCGTCGGAAGTCCCAACATAAAGTATAATTTTACACGGCTCCAACCACCTTTAAATGCTAAAGCACTCCCCTGAAGGATGACTTCTTCAGTCAATCCTTTGTTAATAACATTTCGAAGTCTTTGACTGCCTGCTTCCGGTGCAAAAGTTAAAGAACTCTTTCTAACATCCTGAACCTTGCTCATAACATCCAAAGAAAAGGCATCAATTCGTAAAGATGGCAAGGAAATATTGGTAGAACTTGCTTTGCATTCATCAATTAAGAAGTTTACCAGTTCTTCCAATTGTGAATAATCACTGGAACTTAAGGAGCTTAAAGAAATCTCTTCATGCCCTGTATTTTTTAACATTTCCACCGCATACTTCTTCAAAACCTCCACATCCCGTTCACGGACCGGTCTGTAAAGTTGTCCTGCTTGGCAGAAACGACATCCACGGATACACCCTCTTTGAATCTCCAATACCACTCTGTCCTGAGTTACCTTAATAAAAGGAACTACCGGCTTCATTGGATAATAGGTATCACTGACATCAGATACCATTTCCTTATGAATGGTTCTTGGAAGTTCTTCATAAACAGGCTCAAAAGAAGCAATGGTTCCATCTTTTTTGTATGTCACTTCATAAAGACTTGGTACATACATTCCAGGAATACTTGCTGCTTTTCTTAAGAAAGCTTCACGGCTGTCTCCATTTCTCTTAGATTCTTTATATAAATCCAACAATTCACGATAGCGTGTTTCTCCTTCCCCGATATAAAAGATATCAAAGAAATCCGCAATGGGTTCCGGATTATATACACAAGGACCTCCACCGATTACGATTGGATGTTCCCAGGTTCTTTCTTTTGTTCTTAAAGGAATCCCCGCTAAATCTAATATCTGTAAAATATTGGTATAACACATTTCGTACTGGATCGTAATTCCCAGAAAATCAAAATCTTTGATAGGATCCTGGGATTCCAATGCGAATAGTGGAATATTCTTTTCTCGCATGATTTTATCTAAATCAACCCAAGGGGAGTATACTCGTTCACACCAAACATCTTCCCATTGGTTAAACATATCATATAAAATTTGAATTCCCAAATGGGACATTCCAATTTCGTATACATCAGGAAAACACATAGCAAAACGAACATCCACAGACGGATCATCCGCTTTATTTACTGCATTAACTTCATTCCCGATATATCTGGCAGGCTTTTCCACCTGCATCAAAATTTCATCACTAAGTGCTAATTTATAATCTTTCATAATTATTCAGTACCTTCATAATTTGTAACTATTCAGAGATAAGCAAATTTAAAATAAAACTTACATGGATGCTTGCATACAAAAGTCAATTTTATTCTAAATTCATTTGACGAAAAGCCACAGCTCGAAAATCCTTAGGATTTTCGAGCTTGATCTGAATAGTTACAATAGTTTAATTATTATTCAATTAAAGCTCTATTCTACAACTACAACACCATCTTCTTTGATGGAAATTGTCATACCTGTTTTTACATACTCTAAGAAATCATCTCCAAGAGAATCGATGACAGGCATTTTTGTATTTTCACCTTCCAACCATACATCGGCTAAGATAACCCCAGCACCTGCAAGAGAGTCGATTGGTTTAGAAAACAACATACATGCTGGCTGTCTTCCCATAGAACATGCACAATATAATACCATACCACCGGTAGTAGAACCGATTGTCTGTGGTAAGCAAAGTGCTTTTCCTGCCATTTGATGTCCAAAAAGATCCTGATTATTCTGATCTCCACAAGTAGCGTTTTTGTCACCAAACTGTAACGCTTTCTGGAAAGATGCTAATGTATTTAATCCACCATGGGATACTAAAGCTTCTGCTTTCACCTGTCCCGGAGCAACTACTCTACCTTTAAATTCTTTCATCGCGAGTTTTCTCCTTTCGTAATCTGTACTAAAATTTCATCATCTGTGTAGTAACGAGCTGTCGTATAAGTACGAAGCTTGTTAGAAGATGTAATAACCGGCATCTTACCACATAATGGGTTATTCATATACATAAGAGGACAAATATAAGAAACAATAACTCCACAAGCTTTTAAACGAGCTGCATATGGTGTTTTTTCAAATTCTTTAATAACTGCAGGAGCTGCTGTAAATACTGTTGGAATCACTACTTTTTTGTTTCCTGCTTCTTTTAATCCTGCTTCTACTTTGTCTGTCCATGTTTTTAACTGTTCTAAGCTCATATGAGGACATCCCATAAAGCAAAGCTTTGGTTTTGCATCTTTATTTTTCCACATAACAGGATAGCTGTCGTATACTCTCTGCAATTCTGCATCGTCGATTACATATACCTTTGCATCAGAAGTGATTAATTTTTCTCCCTGTTCAACTGCATCCGGAGTTAAGTTTTCTACATGGTATAAACCTACGGCACCATTAGACGCAGTTGCTGCACCAAAGTCTTTTAAGTAAGTGCAAGCAGCATCATCAAGTTCTGTTCCTAACCATTTATCAAGACCTTTGATATATGGAACATCTTCCATAACTTTCATACCGATAGCAGAACCAAGAAGCTGTGCTTCCGGTTTTTTTGTTGTTTTAATTTCAACAACCCAAGTTGCTTTTCTTCCTTCATTCGTTACAAGACCAAAATAAGGAACGTAACCAACGATAGACTGCATAATATCGATAATACCGGAGTTACGGTTAACTTTTGCACCAAGTACAGAGTTAGCATATACTACTGCAGAAGATTCTGCCCAGCTTAATACTTCTCCTTTGGCAGGTTTATTTCCCACTTCATCCATATAGCATGCACATGTAAATGCATTATCATCCATTAAACCAAGGGCTTTTAATTGTCCTTCGTAGAAATCCTGTTTGGAGTACATGATTTTATTGAAAATAATATCCTGAATAAAATTCTTAGGAACATTTGGATCACAAGGTCTTGGATCCACAGAGAATTTCTGACCCGAAATCGCTCCATCTTCAATTAATTTATTCATTAAATCATACACAGGACCTAAGGCTTTTAAACCAAAGGATGTAACCAAATGATTATATTTACTTGTTACAGGAATTAATTTTTCTGCTCCAAAAAGTTCACCATAACGAACTACGGATTCCATAACCTTAGCCATGGTTTCACCTTTAGAACCATTTAATATGGCCTGCTGTTCTTCTGTTAAAAACATATTGTTCTTCCTTTCCATTTATTATCAGCGGCAATTAATAATCCTATGCCGCTGATAAACTTATCTTACTTATAATTTCATTGCAACATCCCATGCACCCCAGATAACGGTACGAAGGCTTCCTACCTGCGCAGCGTCACCGATTACATGTACATGTTTGCTCTTAGCAAATGCAGGGGTTGAAATATAACCAACAGATACTACTGTTGTATCTGCTTTTAATTCTTTTACTGTACCGTCTTTCCCAGCAATAACAACGCTACCATCTTTGATTTCTTTCACACTGGCTTCTAAGTATGTAGGTACTTTGTTAGAAATAAAGAAGTCACGTAAGTAACTTGCATTTGGAAGTGGTACTTTGTCAGCTACGATTAAGTCATGTTTTGCTTCAACAATAACCGGTTTTTTACCATGTAAGTAAAGATCATAAGCAATTTCACATCCGGATAAGCCACCACCGATAACAACAACATCTTCCCCAATGTTGCTCTGATCTCCAAGTAAGAAATCAACAGCTTCTACAGCTTTTTCAATACCAGGAACCGGAATCTTACGTGCTTTTGCACCGGTTGCAACGATAACTTCATCTGCATTTAATTCTTCAATACTCTTAACTTCTGTATTCATATGAACATCGATTGGATATTTCTGAATTTCTCTTTCATACCAAGCGATAAGCATTCTATCATGTTCTTTGTAAGAAGGAGCCGCAGCTGCAATAAAGATACCGCCTAAACGATCTGTTTTTTCGTAAAGAGATACTTTATGTCCACGTTTCGCAAGTAAGATAGCTGCTTCCATACCACCGATACCACCACCGATAACAGCGATATTTTTCACCTTCTTAGCCGGTTTAATTTCATATTTATCAGACTGCATTACTCTAGGATCCAATGCACATCTTGCAATATGGCTTACATCATGAAGTGACTGCTGGTTTGCTACACCTTTATATTTTGCCATGTTAAAGCAAGCATTATGACAACAGATACATGGACGGATATCTTCCATACGGCCTTCGATTAATTTTGTAACCCATTCAGAGTCAGCAAGGAACTGGCGAGCTACACCCATACCATCGATAAGACCTTCTTCAATTGCTTTTGAAGCTACATCTACATCCATACGTCCGGCACAAACAACCGGAATATCTACAAACTTCTTAATATGAGATACGTCATCTAAGTTACAGTTTGTTGGCATATACATTGGTGGATGAGCCCAGTACCAAGAGTCATAGGTACCATTATCTGCATTCAGCATGTCATATCCTGCATCCTGAAGATATTTTGCAGCTTTTTCAGATTCTTCCATATCACGACCAAATTCTTCAAATTCTTCACCTGGTACTGCACCTTCACAGAAACCTTTCATTTTGGATGTTACAGAGTAACGAAGAGAAACCGGGAAATCTTCTCCACAACTAGCTTTGATTGCTTTTACGATTTCTACCGGGAAACGATAACGGTTTTCAAAGGAACCGCCATATTCGTCAGTACGTTTGTTTGTACATTCCATAGAAAACTGATCTAATAAATAACCTTCGTGTACAGCATGTACTTCAACACCGTCAACGCCTGCATCCATACATAATTTTGCTGTTTTTGCAAATGCATCTACGATTTCATGAATTTCTTTTTTTGTAAGAGCACGTGTTGTCAAATCTTCTGCCCAACGGGAAGGTAACTCACTTGGCGCTGCACTTTCATATGGAAGGTCAATAATTGGTTTGATTAATGTGCTGATTACTTTTGATTTTGCAAGTGGAACAAGTGGGGATGTAATCGCCCATGAACGTCCCATACCGGCAGTAAGCTGAATAAATAATTTCGCTCCGGTTTTATGAATTTCGTTCATGAATTCTTTTAATTCTTTGAACATTTTTTCATTTTCATAGAGCCACTGTCCCCAGTAGGTACTCTTAATTGGAGCAATACCGGTAATGATAAGACCTACATTGTTATTTGCTTTTTCAAGAAAGAACTTTGCAGCCTCTTTGTCAAAATGATTTCCTGTCAATTCCATCCAACCGAACAAACTTGTTCCACCCATTGGACACAATACGATTCTGTTTTTAATTTCCACGTCCCTGATTTTCCAAGGGGTAAACAGTGGAGAGTATTTTGGATCCATGTTACTCATGTCTTTCCTCCCTCATATAGTGTATAAATTTTCTCTTCATGCAGTATTTTTATTCTTCAAATGACTGCACATATTCCTTTATATCATACTCTATTTCGTTGACAAAGTCAAAAATATAAGGCTATAATATCTTGCTGAATTGTAGAAAAATAACGATACAAATTAAAGCAAAACAACAAAATACAATTTTACAGACAAAAATATATTTAAGCATGACACATAGGAGAAATCAAAAATATATGTTACAGAATTTCAAGAAAAAATTTATCGGTACAAAAGATTTTTATATTTATGTTTTGGGAATTGCTGTTCCTATGATTATCCAGAACGCTATTACTAATTTTGTAAGCTTTTTGGACAACATTATGGTAGGACAAATTGGTACAGAACAGATGTCCGGTGTGGCTATTGCCAACCAATTAATCTTTGTATTCAATCTCTGTATTTTCGGCGGCGTATCCGGTGCAGGAATTTTTGGTACCCAGTTTTTTGGAAAAGGGGATTATGAAGGACAAAAATATACCTTCCGTTTCAAAATATATATTTGTGCCATTCTTACCATAATTGCTTTTTTATTGGGAACATTTCTGGATACAGAGCTGATTTCCCTATACTTAAATGACACCGGTTCTGTTGGAGATATTACTCTCGCTTTAGACTATGGTAAACAATATCTTTCCATCATGCTTATAGGTTTAATTCCTTTTGCCATAAATCAAGCTTATGTCAACACCATCCGTGAAACAGGACATACTTTTGTTCCTATGGTTGCCAGTATGGTTGCTGTATTTACTAACCTTATATTAGACTACTGTTTGATTTTCGGAGCAATGGGCTTCCCTGTCCTAGGTGTTAAAGGTGCTGCATTAGCTACTATTATTGCCCGTTTTATAGAATGCTTTATCGTAGTTATCTGGACACACTTTAATCCCAACATCAATAAATATATTGTTGGTGCATATAGAAGCCTTCATATTCCGTCCAATATTTTAAAAGATATTTTAAAAAAAGGAACTCCTTTGATGGTAAACGAGATGTTATGGTCCATGGGAATGACTACTATTGTTCAATGCTATGCCGTACGTGGTCTGGAAGTAATCGCAGCTCAAAATATTTCTTCCACTATTACCAATTTATTTAATATTGTATATATTCAGTTGGGTGGTTCCATAGCCATCGTTGTTGGACAACTTCTTGGTGCAGGTAAATTGAAAGAAGCCAAAGAAGCAGATACAAAAATGATTTTCTTTGTAATAACCGCCTGCACGGGTATGTCTGTTTTAATGGCAATTTTTGGTAGTTTGTTCCCTCAGATTTATAATACAGAGGATGCTATCAAAGAATTAGCTACTAAATTCATCTTTATTTCTGCAATCTTAATGCCTGTTTGTGCTTTTTGCCACAGCACTTACTTTACATTACGTTCCGGGGGAAAAACCGGAGTTACCTTTGTTTTTGATTCAGTTTACACCTGGTTAGTTGTAATTCCGGTAGCTTACTGTTTGTCACACTTTACAAACTGGGGTATTGTACCTGTATTCTTCTGCGTTCAATCCATGGAATTTGTAAAAGCGATTATCGGATTTTTCATGGTAAAAAGTAACGTATGGTTAAATACTATAGTGAAAGATTGATTTAAAACAATCTCCCAATATAATGTAATTATAAAATCATTTACTAAGGAGTTTTTG
>JAFZGJ010000083.1 GCA_017555455.1 Lachnospiraceae bacterium | reverse complement strand
GTATTTACATTACCTCACGAATTAAATTCCTTGATTTACTGCAATCAAACACTTTTGTATAACCTCCTGCACAGATGCTGTGCCGAAACACTTTTAGAATTGTCTGCTGACAAAAAGTATCTCAAAGCAACACCCGGTATTATTCAGGTTCTGCATACCTGGAATCAGGAACTGGATTATCATGTACATATGCACTGTATTGTTTCCGGCGGCGGCATTACTCCTGATTTAAAACTCCGTAGTTCAAAACACCGTTTTTTTATTCCTGTTTTTGTTCTAAGGGATAAATTTAAGGGAAAATATATGGATTATCTAAAAAAGCTCTACAACAGCTGCTCCCTATCTTTCTCAGAATCCTGTTCACATTTACAGAATTCCTCTCATTGGAACAGGTTCTGTAATTCTCTTTACGGAAAAGACTGGTGTCCTTATATCAAAGAAACTTTCAATGGATTCGGAAATGCCATTGAGTATCTTGGAAAATACACTCATAAGATTGCTATTTCCAACAGTCGTATTCTTTCCGTTGATGATAACAAGGTGACTTTTTCTGCCCGTGGGAAACTTCCTGGAGAACCTCGTAGAAGTATTACCCTGCAGAATACGGAATTTATCAGACTTTATCTGATGCATGTGCTTCCTTCTGGTTTTCAAAAGATACGCTATTATGGTTTCCTGAACAATCGTATGAAGTCAAGAAATCTTAAACTAATATTTAAACTCCAGGGATATCAGAAATTTAAACAACGATACTCAGGTATGTCCATGTCGGAACTTTTGAAAGCTGTCTGGAAAGTAGATATCTGTATCTGTCCGGAATGCGGACAGGCAGCCATGAAACCACTGGGAAGGGGTTATGTTTCTTCCGCTTAATATAAGAATTTTTATGCTGTTTTTTTCAGGCCTCCCTCAGGAAGGTCTGCGAAGCATGCCCAAAAGTTTATTCCTAAAAGAATATCGTACCAATTCAAGAAAATTTATCCTTATATTTTCAGATTTTTAGCTTCCGGGAAGAATACAATCCCCATAGTTTTTCTCTGAAGATTCCGCGAATTGCTACAATTGGAAAGAATCACATTTAGAGCAGATTTACATTTTGTTTTATCTGCTCTTTTTAACTGCTCTAAATCTGATACTTTCCTAATGAATTATAACATATTTTTGCACACTATCCTACTTTTGTTTCTGGGAGTACCATATTTTTCCTACTTATTTTTCTGTAAAAAATGCTATTCCTATAGCCCCCGGTCCTACATGAGTTCCGATAACACTTCCCAACGGAACAATGCCCAATTTCTCTGTTTTTCCTTCATATAAAGAGCTGCTGTCCTTAATATATTTTTGCAATAAATCATCATTTAATCCTGCATAAGTTAGCAAAAATGGTCTGTTAAAATCAATTCCATCCTTCTGTACCAATTCCATCAATTTATTATTCCCATTTTTAGACCCTCTGGCTTTTCCTAAAACACCAATCTCTCCATCTTCGATGGCAACCACCGGTTTAATATTTAACACAGCACCTGCCATAGCAGTTGTAGCAGAAATTCTTCCACCCTTTTTTAAGTATTCTAAGGTATCAATTAATGCAATTACTTTTACATTTTTCTTTTCTTCATTAATAATATCTGCAATTTCCCGGGCAGACTTGCCACTGTCCCGAAGTTCGATTGCTCTTTTAACAATAATCTGTTCTCCTACAGCCGCATTTAAAGTATCTACCACAATAATATTGCCACCGAATTCCTCTTTTGCAATATTGGCACTCTGATAAGTACCTGATAACTTAGAAGAAATGGTGAAGCAAACAGCTGTATCCCCTGCATCTGCCACTTCCTGAAATGCTTTATCAAAATCATATGGAGATATCTGGCTTGTAGTTGGAAGCTCATCCGTTTCAATTAACTTTTCAAAAAATTCTCTGTTCTTTATGGTTACTCCGTCCAGATATTCTTCTCCGTCCCAAAGAATTTTTAAAGGAAGTACGGTAATCCCCCATTCCTTTGCCTGTTCCTGTGTAATATCACTTGCTGAATCACATATTATTCTAACACTCATTTTTATTTCCCTTTCATTTCCGTTTTCTAAACTAACTTTGAGTTATGGTTCTAAAACATTTTTCTGTAAATCCCTTTTCTTTTTTTCTTAAATTGGATATATTTAAGAATGAAACAAGTGTATCATCACTTTTTTAAATTGCAAGCGTTCAGACCGGTTTTGAAACAATCAGGGGGATTTTGTATCATGGAGATGGAACGAAAAAATAATAAAATTGTAACCGAAAGCATTACTCTTGCTTTAATCCAGTTAATGGAGAAAAAGGATTTCAACGATATTTCCATTACGGAATTAACCAAACGTGCCGGTGTCGGGCGCGTCTCTTTTTACCGCAATTTTGAAGATAAAACGGATGTCTTAAGAAAATATCTGAATGATATCCAGTATGAGTTTATGCTTTCCAGAGAAGCCAACCGCCGTAACAGTAATTTTACGGAATACATTACCGGGCTTTTTGCCCATTTATATACTTACAAAGAACTGGCAATTTTATTACTGAAGGCGGATATGTTTTATCTGGTAAAAGAACAGTTCGACTTTGTTTTTGACAAATTAAAAACCACCAGCGAGGAAGAATCTGCTCTTTTCTTCCTTTCCGGCGGCCTTTACAACGCTTTT
>JAFZGJ010000082.1 GCA_017555455.1 Lachnospiraceae bacterium | reverse complement strand
TTATTTCCTCCCGCTATCTGTCTTGACTGGGATGTTTGTGTATTTCCGAGGTTATTGCCTCTCGGCATCTGTTTTGGAAGTGGTGGTTGTGAACCTCCCGGCACTGGACCTGAAAGTGCTGATGGTGGTTCTGGGGAATTTCCCTTACTAGCTTGATTTTTAGCATCTGCCTCTCTGGTCATAGATTCTAAAGTAGGTCTGCTGCTAGTGGAAGCAGGCGCCTCTTTTGATCGACGCTTACCATCACTTACGATTGGAATTTGTGGACGCTTACCAAAACCTCCGGAGTGTTCTCGATTTCCTTGTGCGGTCTTGTCCTTGGTCATGGAAGTTACCCCTCCCATTCGAGCCCTAGGTCGATTACGCAAAGCATGAATTCCCTGACCAATCAATCCTATGGTCTCATTGCTCTGGAATGCTTTTTTTACACCCTGATATGCACCAACTGCAGCACCTGCTACAGCACCACCGGCTCTTTTGGCTGTATTTACCGGGTCGGCAGCCATCTTAAGGGCAGCTAAACCTCCGGTAGCTGCCATAGCAGCTCCTTTTTTTGCCATTGACGCAGCACCTTTTGCACCCGCGCTACCTAAAGCATTGGCTTCTGCCAGCTGCTGACCGGCCGCCATAGCGGAGTTACCCGAAAGAGCTCCATTGATGATAGTATTGGCCTTACTTACGGCAAAGGCACCACCAATAATCAAGATTAACTGTGCCATATAATTAATGGTTGTTCCCCAAAATCCTTCTACATTTGGGAAGAATACCAAGGCTTTGCTACTCATTACCGGCATAATAATCAGGTAGATTCTCATAACAAAAACAGTACCAAAGGCACCTAATAACTGCAATACAAATCCCTGTAACCAGGACTGGAACTTGCCACCTTCATCCAAAGACATGGACGAGGCAAACAATGGTCCCGTAATATATAAAAGTACCAAATTAAACAAACGTTCAATAAATTGAATGATACTGCTAAGCATTAACATTAAAAATATAAACGAACCCGCAACTAATAATATGTAATTGATTCCTGTTATATCAAAATCTTTTTTTACCGTAGACATATCCGTACAGTCTTTAGTTTCGTTTAAATACCCTCTACGGAGAGCATCGTCCATACTACCATTTTTATACATGGTATTGTGTTCTGCTCCAAAACTGGACACTAAGAACAACAGAACCTTTACATTAGGTGCGATTCCCACTTCCTTGGTTCCTACTTTTACCGGTTTGAATTCCGGATTAGTGTTAAGCTCTGTTACCAACAATGTAATGGCTTCATCCACCTGTGGATAATATTGATTTAAATTTAAATCCACGGTTAAATCTGCAGCACTGGCCGCATAAGCAAGAGCTGTTTGCCATGTATGTTTCCCGGAAGGCGTCATGGCATATTCGTATTCAAAGAATCCTCTTGATTGCAATGCCTGTAAGTCTGTACGAATGGCATTAAAGCAGGCATTTATGTTATAACGCATTTCTGAACCTTTGTTTACATTATAATTGGCAACGGTAGCCAAGATTCTGGTCATAGCAGCATATTCTGCCTCGTCTACCTCTCGTCCTCCTGACTCCACATGTAAGACCCCTGCATTGTTTAAAGCAAAATCAATCTGATCCAATACTACATTGGATACATTGATGGCAGCTACTACACACATATTCAACGTTAAAATCACCAACATACTTTTCACAAAATTACTGACAATCTGTCCAACGGTATGCTTTGCTGTTCCGGTTACATCTGTAATCTTTCGCGCCAAGGCAACAATGGTAAAGCCAATGCATAAAATCATAGCAATGATAGCCATAGCCCAGAAAGCATTGGTCACTGCATCATGCCCAAAAAAGATATTGATAAGGTATGTTTTTTCGTCTCCGTACAAAATCTTTTCTGTACCTGCAAACACATTGAAGAACATCTCTACCAATTCTATAAATCTAAGCAACCATGAGCAAATAAAAAACAATACCGTGCATACACCGACTAGGATTATATCCAAAAGACCCGAAAACATATAAGTCTATCTCCTTTCACGTCAAACTCAATTTATCCCACTCTCATATGATGACGAAGTCTTCTGCAATAAACGATTAATGTTACAATTCCTGTTACTACTAATAAAAGTGCGGACACTGCACCGGAATTCAAATATGCGTGCAATGTAAACTCATATCTGGTATAATTGCCTGCTTCATCACATGCTAACAATACATACTTCCCCGGAACATCGATGGTTTTTGTATTATCAGTTATTACAACGCGCTCTCCGTCAATTTCGTATACTACATAGGTATCTCCTGACATATCTTCTAATGTGACAGGTTTTTTTGCCTGTCCATCGACTACCTCAGGCAACGCTAAGGTAGGCGCGGTTGTATCCAGTTCAAATGTTGTATAAAAGGATTCTCCTACTTCTGTACATTCCCAGGAAACTTCATATTTTCCTTCTCGATAACATTCATATACATTTTTACTACTAAGAGTTGTTTCTACTCCCTCTACTTTTACACGGGAGAATTCAAAACCTTTCGGTAATACAATGCAATTAATGTTATTCACTTTTTTCTTCAAAATGGTCACATTTACAGTTCTTTTCCCATCTGTTGCAAAGGGGGTTTCAATCTGAAATGTATAAATCCCAGACTTAGAAAACTGTGTAGTATTCTGATTTTCTAACAATTCACCGTTATAATAAATTGTCATTGAAATTCCCATGGGAACATAAACATTAAACTTTTCCCCATAGCTTAACAAAGATCCCGGAGGAACATCGAATCCAACAGACATTTCTCCACACAAAATCTCGTAGCGTCCGGTTTTGCTATCGAAGTTGTAATCATCCTTCCCCATTATATACACACCAGTACCATTATTTGTTACATTAGAAGTTAAAGGTTTTCCGGTTCTACCATCTAATGGACCGGTATAATCGAACTCATCTCCATCCCACGCATCGGTTCCTTCTAAGGCATCTGTCTCCAGAGCAGCTTCGCCATACTTATCCACCAATTCTTTTTTATTCGCTTCCTGATAGTCTTCCAAGCCGGGAATGGTATGATCTCCGTAGATGCTCTCCGATAATTCTTCCGTTTCTCCTTCTTCTACCATTTCCGTTTCTTTTTTTCTCTCTATCTCTTCCTGCGTGGTAGTGATACTACTTCCATTTTGGTCAATATTAACAGATTCCATTTGTCCTGGTCCGGATTCTTCTAAAATCTCATAACTAGGCTCACTTTCTGTTGCATCTACTCTTAAGGGATTATTTCCCCATAAAACAGCCGCCATTGCTATTAATAACACTTTATAGGCCTCTTTTTTCCTCACGGGGCTGTCTCCTTTCTACTTCAAATCTTTTTACTCTTCACCGTTTACTATATTATTTCTAATCTTAATGTCATAAAATACTTTTTCTGCCATAAATACATTGGATCTTACATCTGTCAAATCCATTTCTCCAAACTGATACAATGGACACAAATAACTTGGTGTGTATTTTGTCATCAATGGGAAGTTACCAAAGGTAACAATAATTGCATTACCGGTAGATTCTTTGTTGTTTAACTTCTGTAATTCACTTGGATAAATCAACGGTCTTGTCTGAAGCTGTGTAGAAATATTCATTTCCCCATTCTTATCTCCCGTGCTGGTAGATACACTTCTTGTGGATACCGTAACATTACCACAAAGTTCTGAGAATTCTTTACAGGTTCCGATATCATTGGAACCGATGAACATCTTAATACCACAGTTGGATTTTACAATATCTGCTACCTGTTCTCCGTAAACATTATTTAACTGGCTGTAACTCTGTACTACCATGTTAAACCAAATTTTACGGGAACGACCTACAGTAATCATTTTGTCAAATTTTTCAATTTTTGGCATGTTACCAAATTCATCCAGAATAAAGTATACGTTTCTTGGTAAGGAAAGATCTTCTCTGGAAGATGCAATCTTAATCAAGGCTTTATACATACAAAGGATAAATACGGCAGCTAATCCGTGACGAGTATCTTTTTCATCCGGGATTTTCATAAATAATGCAGTTGGTTTTTCTGCGAAATCTCTAGGATCAATATCTGTCGCTGCGGTTAATCCACAAAGACCACGGTCATTAAACATGGATAACTTGTCAAAAGCAATAGACATATAACTGGACATAGTATTATCTGCTGCAGATACTACCTGTCTGGATAAGGTTACAGCGGAAGACAATGGACTTCTTCCGTTAAAGTAATCTTTTAAAGCTTTAAATTTATTTTCACTGTTGGCAATAATCTTGTTTAAGTTGAAGAAATTAAACTTATCCTTCGTCATGTTCAATTCCGGATTTTCACTGTCTTCCAACATAGCAATTAAGGTTGCCATGATAATGGAACGGGCACCTTTTTCCCAAACCTGATCGTCTTTACTTTCGATTGGACAGATAACGGAAATTAAGTCGTTTAAGTCTTCATACATTTCGTCATATACTTTCTGACGAGTAACACTGGCTTCCGTAGCTAACTGGTTCTTATCGGCGTAAGCTTTTCCTCTCCATTCATACCACTGTTTGCCATATGCAGATTCTTCGTTTACTTTTTCCAAATCAGGATAATCTGCAATGCCGTCTTTGTGTACTTTGATTCCTTTTCCAAGACTTACGTATTCCTGATACATATCCCAAATACTGTCTAATGGATTCCAACGATAAGAAGAGTATGGATCACGAAGGTCTAATACCATTACGTTATAGCCTCTGCTCTTCAGATATTTACTATGTAAGGAGAAAAGTTCTCCTTTAGGGTCAGTCATAATCATAGAAGACCCTGAGGATGTAGCACCAATAATCTGAATCATTGGGTTAATAAAGGTAGTTGTCTTACCAGAACCGGTAGCACCGATTACCAAGGAGTGAGCTCCACCTAAAACGTTTACCTGTAATTTCCCTTTTTTATCTAATACGGCACGCACAGGCACACCGTCCTTTTTGGATTCAATGGCATTGTCATAATCAAAGCCCGGGAAGTACTTATCTCTTTCTGCATCGGTAAGGAAACGGCTGTTTTCCAAAGGACTGTCTACTCCTTTGGCACTTCCCTTAAGAACTCCCTTCATTCTTCTGTTCTGTGGTGTTACAGCATAGTAAAGCAAAGGAGCTACCATGATAATAACAAAAGAAAATACCCATGTTCTTATATTCAATAAGTCAGAAAATACAAAGAAGTCTCTTGTGGTAATTCCATCCTTTAATCTTTCGGTATGAAACATGGCTGCAGATAATGGCAAACCAACAAAAAGTGTGACTATCACCTCGATACCTAAGAAAATCAAAGCGTACTTCAAAAGCTTCTTCTGAATCCCCACCAGTGAGTTTTTAAATTTATCCTTATCAAAACCTTTCATAACTACACCGTCCTTGTCTTTTTATTTTCATACATAGTTCTAGCATTTTAATATTTTTAATACTTTAGAATTTATTATACATCACTGTTTTTTTTATCGACGTTCCATTTTCGTCAAAATACGGCAATTTCTGCAAATACTCTTTTTATTTTAGTCTAAACTTGTTAGCATTTGTTTAAATGTGTGTATATAAATAATAAGAAGATCCAAACGACGGAAATACGATTTATGATGAAGGAGTATTCACATGAAAAAAAAGCGTTCAAAAAAGAACCATATTAATATAAGGAAAGGATTCTGTTTTATCGGCAGCCTATCTCTCGTTTTGATACTATCCCTTTTGTTAGGAGGTTCCATAACTTCTACTACAAAGGTACAAGCCGCCACTTCAGAGAAGAATCCTTTGTATAAGGAATCTTTAGAGGTCTATTTAAAAGCTAGTTCCACTTTCCCCTGGGATAATAGTGGTACTACTACTCCCTATGCTTATTCTAATACAAGTGATGTTCCTCGACCTAATCGAGTAGAAATGTTTGCTGACTATTATTATAATAATATAAAATCTGATGCTGCCTCCTCTTACGGATGGCCTTTGTTACCCAAAAAAGACAGTTACAACACAAAAGAATACGATGTAGGTCATAATGACACCTCTGCTGATAGTGGTAATGATTTATATCTCTTGGAATTTTCCACTGCTAATGATGTATCAATAACAAATATTGACATTAAATATTCTGTTTATTTTCTAAAAAAAGAGAAGGATGGTTATACTCTAAGATTTACCGATGACGTGGAACTTTCCAAGGACAGTCGTGATTTTTTAGATCGTGGATCCCGTGGCTATGAGTTTTGTAAGGGAGAATTGGAAATGACTACCTTCCAGCTTCCGAAAGATTCCGTTCCGGTCGGTATTTTTGTATGGCAAGATGGAAGCGGTGATGATTACGCCTGGGAATTTAGCTACATGGATATGTACAAAGTAGACTCCATTTCCTATGTACATAAATATCTTGATGATATCGAATCCTCTGCTCACGCTTGTGCAAACAATTACCGTTTATTTACCGGAACCC
>JAFZGJ010000081.1 GCA_017555455.1 Lachnospiraceae bacterium | reverse complement strand
ACGTATTCAAGAATTATTCATGACTCGCTCAGACTTTTTCGATGGAACAATAGACGCATGGGGCGTGGGCGAAGATGAATTACTCTTCTTAGTTCAGCGTATGCTTACAGGTTTACCTTTAGAGAATAATCAGAAATTAAAAGCAATTAATAACTTTAAGAATGCTCTTAATTTTTATCGTAAACACGACCTATTCAAAATGCTTATTGGAACACCAATTCAATTAACAGAAACAACTCAAGTAATAATAACAGAGGAAAACTTAGATAAGTATTTTGATGAAGTTGCTAAAGGCAATAAAGAAACTGCTTGGCAATACTTACCACAGCCAATGGCAATTCCTATTGAGCCAGACGTAACAGAAAAACCTTCATATGATGATATTTAATTGTAAACCGAATTGTAAAACTGTCTAGCTGGGTTATTCACAAAATGGCCCACTTTATAGTATAATATAATAAGAAAGGAGAATAAAGATGAAAGTTTCAAATAGAAAGTTCTTCACATTCATGTTGCTTGGTTCAATGCTAATTTCTCCAATGGTCCTTGCTGAGGAAATTCAATCCCCTGTGCAAGAAGTTGTTGTTGATAATTCTTATTTAACTAAAGCACACATTCAGACAAACTCTAAAACAGAGATTCAAACAATTACAATTAAAAAATCATTTCTTGTTTGGGTCACCGTCCGCAAGGGTAAAGATACAGCTCCTGCCTCGGATAACACTAAATAGGATTAGCTTCGTAATAAAGATATATTTTTAGTTCGCACTCGTTTCACTTAATACTGGGATTCTACAATGAAATACAAAAGAGAAAAGGATTTCCTGCAGCTTTTATGCAGGGACTGGGTTTTATACCTACTGGAAAATGTTGGCTGGACAGAGATTCAAGCAGAAATAATCAAGCTCCGTTATTTACAGCATAAATCTATTCTTAGAACATGCTTAGATTTGGCTATCACGTCTGCTACTTATGCAAGGCATTACGAAAAGGCTCTAGGAAAATTAGGGACTTATCTTGCACTACATAAGGAAGATGAAATTTATCAATATTATTGATAAAAAGACGATATTTTTTAGGGGCTTCGCTTCTCCGAAACGGCTTTATAATTAGAATATAAGGTCGGCACAAGGTAACACTTAACATAAGGAGAAGCATTATGCAAATCAAAACAGCAGACGGAGAAAGAAACGTTGCATCTCAAGGTGTTGCAGGTACTGCGCTTGGCCTTGGAATTGCAGGTACATTAGGATTCTTAAACCAATTCGCTAATGGTGGTGGTTTGTTCGGTGGCAGAGTTGTTTCATGTGGAAATGGCTCAGGCGTTGTTTCAGATGACACTCGTCTAATTGGCGCATTAGAATCTAAAATTGCAAAACTTGAATCAGAACGTTACACAGATGGTGTAGGCATTGAGCTATATAAAGAAATTGTAGCTAAATCAAATGCTAATGATGACAAAATTCAAGCTAATTACGTTGAATTAGCAAAAGCGGTTGCAGAATTAGACAAAAAAGTAGCTGTTGAAAGACAACAAACAATTGATAATTTCGCTTTCTTAAATAACGAAATTTGCAATACTAAGAAAGAAATCATGTGTTATGTAAATGCTACATTTGTTCCTGGTAAATTGGTAATGCCATTGGACAGTATATGCCCACCAGCTGCAGCAGCAACTACAACAACATAGGAGATAATCAATGTTTAACGATGGGCGAGTCGGCGAAATCGAATTTTACAAACAACAATTGGCCATGGTGGGGCAAAATAAAGCACTTGCTGTCCAAGATGTTTATTGGCAGAAGTTAACAGACTATTGTAACAAAATGAGTGCCGACCAACAAAATTTTGTTAACAATAGTAAAAAGGTCCAAGATTCCCGGGCCGTGATGATGGAAGCCTTTATATTGTATCTATTCGAACGCCATAAGGACGAGTTCATACAGTTAGACAACTTCCGAGGGCTCTGCGATGATTACATTAATTCTGTTATCGATACTAGTAAAGAATATTCTGTACAAGTAGCAAGAACAGTAGATGAGAATGAGATATTAAAAGCTCGAATCGCAGAGCTAGAAAGGAAGTTAGATGGAAAATCTGATACAAGCGGAACTTGATTTAGTTGAAGAGCATCTTATAACATGCTTATTTGGTAGCAGTCATGCTCCACGAATCAATTCTATGGTCAAAACTGGTTTAGCCTTCATAGGTCAAAATCATGTACAAATGATAAATACAGGCATAAAACAATTTGAAGGTTACGCAAAACCATTTTTAAAAGAAAATGGCTATGTAGATGGTTTAAAATTATCAAGACTCATAGAAGCAAGATTCAATAAACAAATTCCAATAGGTGATTTCAGAATGATTGAATTGACAAGAGCAATAGAACCATGGCTCAAGACTCTTGGGTCATATATACAATAAGGAGACATAAAATGCACTCTATGGATATTGAACAAGAAATTGGTAAATTAATAATTTATCAACCAGAAAAAATAAAAGAGATTTTATTGGACCTCCATAAACGCGACGCAAAATACACAGAAAGAGCTATACGACATGCTACAATGGGCCATCATTTAGACGAAGAAATGATGCTTGAAGCATTAGCTACTATCATAAAATATGATGGAAAAAGAGCTCCATTCTGGTCAATGGTTGAGTTTAAGGATATTCTAGACAAGAATAATATCTCTCTACATAATGAAAAATATAATGAATATGATTTAAACTACTTAGCTCAATATTATTATGCGGATTTCAAAAGTCTGGGCTCAGACCCGGTCGTATTTATCCACTTAGCAGAAGACCGCTTACATGATATTGATGACCCTAAAGCTTGCGAAAAGGCATATTGGTCAGCTCACCATAGGATTTGTCATAGCAAGTAACACTCCTCAAATCTTCCCCTGCGAGCGCAGGGGATTTATTTATATATTTACAAATTCAGGAATGAATGGTATAATATAAAAAGGAGGAAGTATCATGTATAAGGACTTGCGATTAACATTCTTTTCATTCGGTAAAAAACCAGTTATAGAAGAGCGTTCTACTAGTGCAGATTTTACAAAAGATATGAATAAAGATATTGCAAAGTACCCATTCATGAATATGGAAGACCTTCCATTTGAAATCAACGCAGTATTTAAAAATAAAATAGATGTTAGATTATCAGATACAATTCCTGCAGGTTTTGTTTATAATATGGCAGATATTCCATTCCTTCTTCAAATAGTATCATACGACAAACATTCACCATATGTAAGGGATGCAGCTCTCATTCATGATTATATGTTAAAATATAAAAAAGAATTATACAATATGTGGAATCTAAAAGCGTATGGTATGGACCACCGTGACTTTAGAATATTAACTTCAGACGTTTTTGAACGAGCATTGCTTCATGCGGGAGTTTCTGAAAGAAAAGCCAAAAGAATGCGTAATTGCGTTGACATCTTTCAAAAACTATTTGTATGGAGTTGGATGGGAATAGATTAATGACAGAATTACACTATACAGAAGAATGCATCCTTCGTCACAAACGCCAAGACGAAGTTGAGGAAAAAATAAATCAAATCCACGAAATCATTTGCGGCGGCCTTCATCCTGAACAATCATTAAGTACGAAGGTGAATGAAATGTGGAAAGAAAATCAATCAGTTAAAAATTTTATTAAAGGCTGTATTGTATCATTAATCGTACTAATTTTCTGGTGCGGTTATCAGTTCGCTACATTACAGAGTTGCGTAAATAAATTAGAAAAACTGGAGGTAAAATTTGAGTCGCTTAGCAAATAAAATTACTGTCCATCATACGGCAGGTAATTACCAGGCAAATGCTACTGACAAAAAAGCTTATCACTATCTAATAGACGATAAAGGAAATGTCACAAAAGGCGTTTATTCTATTGCTGATAATATGGATTGTCAGGATAGAAAATATGCTGCACATTGCGGTGGTAATAACACTAAAAATATTGGTGTAGCTTTTTGTGGAAATAAAGAGTTTTCAGAAAAAGCGTTAACTTCGCCTCAGCCATTAACACGTATCCAACTTGAAGCAGGATTCAAGCTTCTTGCTGAATTAGCTATTAAATATGACATCCCGGTTACAGACCAGGGAATCTTCACTCACTATGAATATGACCAAAAGAAAAAGAAACCGGAGGGCAAAATTGATTTAATTTATCTTCCTCCGTTTCCTAATGTTAAACGAGATGAGGTTGGGGATTTTATACGAGGTAAGGTCCGTTGGTACATAAACCATTTTGATGGTAAATTTACCTTGGTATAATCTGTATATAATTGTCATTGATTGTGCGTATAAACTGAACTTGACCAGCATCAGTGTTATAAATTTTTGTCATACTTCCTTGACCGGAATTATCGAATAACATATAATTATTCGCTTTATTTTGCTCAGTCGAATAATTTGTATCTCGATTAACTAGCTGGTCCGGTTGTGTACTCGGGTAACAGTACAATGAACAAGTTAAAACTAATAGTGCTGATAGAATTTTATTTTTTATCATAGTTCTTCCACTCCATATATTCTTCATATGCTTTAATTGCATTTTCAATAGTTAACTCTGAGTCTGTTGGATAGATAGATTTATACTCTTTTGCATATCTAAATATGGCTGTTTTAGGTCTTATTAATCTATACTTATGATTCTGTTCATATTTATGTAAGTCATTATGAATTTGTAGAATTTTACGCTCAGTTTGTACAGACATATTTATATCCATTGTACAGAAGGAATAAAGAGCCTCATAATAACGTAATGTGTAAGTTGGATTCTTAATTATCCATTCCTGTAATTTTTTACCTTGAGGAATCTTTTTATATACATCAGAGATTCCAGCACTACAAATTAGTTGACCTAATTCAATTAGTTGTTTAAATTTAATTTTAGTGGGCATTTCCCAAGCTGCAATATGTGGGTTTTTATCTAAAATTATGAACATCATAATAGCCACTCCTTTGGGTCATCATCTAATATTGTATCTGCTATATTCATTTTAGCTTTTAAAGCTTTTAGAATTTTTAAATCAACTGTACCAGGCGTAATTATATCTATGTAATGTACATTTGAATTTTGCCCGATACGATGATTTCGGTCTTCTGACTGTAATCGTTTTTCCAAGTCATAATTGTTGGAGTAATATATCGTAGTCGTTGCTGCTGTAAGAGTGATGCCATAGCCGCCTGTCTGTGTGTTGCCAACGAAGAATCTACACTCGGGGTCCTCTTGCATACGTTTGACTGCAATTTCTCGGTCTGCTGTCGAAGTATCTCCAAAGTAGCTAACAACTGATTTCTCTCCATACTCTTTCTTAATAGCCTCCAGAATTTCTTTTATATTCGCACGATAATTTGCCCAGATAATTACTTTACCAGATGTCTCAGCTAAAATATCCATGAGCTCAGCAACACGATTATTTTTAATAATAATCTCTTCACCTGAGTCAGTTTTAGTACAACCGCATACAATTTGGTGCATACGTAGAAGTCTTGTTATTGCTATTTGTGCTGAAATTTGGTCACCATTTTCTAAGAGTGCTAAATTCTCTTTTTTAATAGCATCATAATATGACTTTTGTTCGGGGGTCATTTCAACTTCACGCGTAGTGTATATCTTTTCAGGCAAGTCTAAGCATTCTTGCTTCGTGATTCTTGTTGAAAACTTTTTAAGTATATCTCTGAGTTTATCTTCATTCTGATAACCTACAATTTGTTTAAAGGTTGCGCCGTTATAAGGATTAACTTGGTCCTTCATAATTGCATATTCATTTCTGAATGTATAAAAGCTTGTATGACCAAGAATCCCCTGCTTAAGAAATGCACATTGTGCATACAGGTCCAGGGGAGATTTAGTTACAGGCGAACCCGTCAAAATTGCACGATAGAAACATCTATGTGCTGCTTTAACAGCTGCAACAGTTCGCTTAGCTTTTGGATTTTTTATTACTGTTGATTCATCACAACAAATCAAACATTCAGGCGCGAATTTTGAAAGGAAGTCATTGAGCGCCTGAACACCTGATTTGCTTGACAAAGCCTCAATATTTATTACAAAGAAAATGAAGCTTTGCGGATTAAATTTTGGGTCTAGTAACTCTTTCCATATTTCTTTGAATGCACGAGACTTGTCACCCCATTTAAGTATTACGTATGGGTATGCGTGATACTCGCTTGAGGTTTGAAAATGTTGTGGGATTTCTTTATTAACCCAGTTAGAATATACACCTTTAGGCGCTATAATAACTGCTGCTTTTATTTTATTAATACTCGCTAAAACTGATACTTTATCTAACAATATTTTTGATTTACCGCAGCCCATTTCTAAGAAATAAGCCCAGTAAGGACTAAGTGCTGTATCAGCAACAACTTTACGTTGATGCTCGTATGGTTGAGTTTTAAACTCAAAAGGTATTTCTACTTGTTTATCTGCATATCTAAATTTCATTTTTAATTGACTCCTTTCATTATATATTATATAATAATAAATGCAGCTAGTAAACTATAACGCGCATATGCACGGGACAGTTGCTTTGTTTTTGGAAAATTTCAGCTACGGGGATTAGCGTTTTAATATTTTAATAACTAAACAATAACTTTGCAAGAGTATTCATATATAGCTATATATTAAAATATTGATGGCTAGTATTAAAATATTAAAATATTGCTTAAAATATTTTCGAAAAAAATATTTTTTCTTACGCGCGCGTGTATAAAAGCGATAAAAATAATAATTTTACTAGCTACGAATTTTTTAGTAATATTAAAAACGAAAGGAGATTAAAATGTCCGAAGAAAATACTATGCAATTAGATGAATTCCTGGCGATTGACGAAAACATCGATATTGATGAGAGCTACCAGGAAAAACAAGACCCTGAATTTCAGAAGATTAAATTAGCTGAAGTGGGCGAATTATGTGAAGCAGCAGAAAAACAACAAATTCTTGTTCAAGAGCTTTCACAAAAATTAAAAGACGAAGAAGCTAAACTTCGTGAATTATTAGAAATTAAAATTCCTGAAACCCTGGAATCTGTTGGGTTAAAAGAACTTAAATTAACATCAGGCAAAAAGATTTCTATTGTTGATGAATTAGCTTTCAATATTTCTGAGAAAAATAAACCTAATTGTATGAAATGGCTTAGAGATAATGATTTTGATAGTATTATTAAAAATGTAGTCTCTGCTCAATTCGCAAAGGGGGAAGATTCGAAAGCGTTGCAAGTGTACAGAGAATTATTAGCTAAAGGCTTTAATGCTACACATAAAGAAGATGTTCATTGGCAAACTATGAAAGCTTTTCTAAAAGAGCAATGCAGAAATAATGCGTTAAGCACTTCTGATAAAGAGTTATTTGGCGTATACGAATTTAAGCTTGCTAAAATCAAATAGTTTACTAGCTAAATTTACGAGTTAAAATAATCGTATACGATTTATTTTAAAAATTACACTTGACAATGTGAGTCTACTGTTCCGAGCTTTCATACGACTATAAATTATAGAAGGCTCGTATGTAACACGAAAAAAGGAGAACGAACTATGGCGAAAGCAAAAGACACCGCTCTTGCAGTAGCGGAAGAAAAAACAACTGCATTATCATTCGTTGCTGAAGAAGTTGATGAGTCACAGTATATTGCGAACTTTGACTTTAAAGCTGATGAACAAGCTATGTCATTCTTGAAGCAAGCACAAGCAATGAGCCCAGAGCTTAATGCAGCTACTCCAGAATACATCGACGGTTTAAAACAAGGTGGATTCTTTGTATCTGGCGTAAATAAAGTGCTTAATGATGGATGTTACATTATTCCATGTTATATGGTACATGAACATATTATATGGAAAGCAAATCAAGGTGGTTTTGATTCTAAACAACCTTATTCAGAAGAATTACAAAGACAAGTTATCAGAGACGAATCTAAGGACTACTTACCAGATGGCAGACAAGTAGAAAATGCGTTAACTTATTATGTATTAGTTGTGGACCCAGCAGAACCAAACGCAGTGCCTATTCCTGCAATGTTGAAATGTTCTAGCACTAAATTTACAGCTGCTAAGAAGTTTAATACTTTATTAAATGCTGCACAATTTAAGGCTGCTACAGAACTAGGCTTCAAGCCACCTGTTTATAGATTCTTAGCTTCAGTTAATTCTGTAGCTCAGACTAATTCTCAAAAACAAACATTCTTTAATCTTGATTTCAAGATGACTACAGCACACCCATACTTAAATCAACGTGGTATGGTTGCAGTTAAGCCAATCTTAGACATGGCCAAAAATCTTGCTGAAATGGCTGCTGCTAACTTAGTTAATGTAGATTACTCTGCAGATAAAGTTAACACTGGCTCAGCTGCTTCACAAGACCTCATCTAATAGCCTAAGGTTCGTTAGTCTTTCATAAGGCTATAAATTTAATCATAAGACTAACAGCGAACGTCTAGCTAACTGGCGTGACGGTGGGAGAGACCACATTTTTAATGCTTACAGGAGATAATAATGACAGAGAAATTACTTTGTGTGGACTGTCCAGCTAACGATGAATGTCCCACTTATAAAATTGTAGAAAATACCCTAGACTCGTCTAAGGCGCATTTTAAGGTAACATTAAGTATGAGCTTTATTATAACAGCTCATAATCCAGAAGAGTTTAAAGGTGATTTCGATGAATGTGTTGTAGATATAGCAGAAAATGCAGCTGCACTTTCTGAATTCATAAGTGATAATATTTCAGAATGTGAATGTGAAGTTCAACAATTAGGAGCGAATATGTCTATTAAGTCTATACCGAATAAACAGGCATTTGAAGAGCTTTCTGAATACATAAAGGTGATACATGAGACAAGTAACGAGTAAACAAGTAGAAAGAATGTATGAGCTTTTTAAAGGGCTTCATTTTAGCTATGGCATTTACGATATGTCACAAGCTTATTATGAAGGCAAAAAACTTAGAGGCCAACCAAAATCTATTACTGAAGACACGGCTAATGAGGTTTTTGATAAAGCATTCTGGCTTAAAAAATTTGAAAAGCATTTAACAACAGATGAAGGCTTAGGCGTTGTACCAGTTAACGAAGATGCAGAATGCATCTGGGGCTGTATTGATGTAGATAAATATGACTTAAACTATGAAGATGTTTTACGTCGTATTATTAAATACAATTTTCCTCTGGTTACGACTGTTTCTAAATCAGGTGGTTTACACTTATGGTGTTTAGTTAAAAAACCAGTTAAAGCTTTTATCATGATAAATTACTTAAAGAATGTTAAAGCTACACTAGGTTTAGCGGATGTGGAAGTATTTCCAAAACAAACGAAAGTTTTATATGAAGCTGGGGATTCCGGAAGCTGGGTTAATATACCTATGGCTGGTAATGGTACACGTTATGCTATCAAATTAGAAAATGAACGTATAAAAGAGATAAAAGATTTAGATGAATTTTTAGACTATGCTGAAGCTTCAAGAATTGAGTCTCTTAATTCTTCGGAAGTTAAATTTGAATGCGAACAAATTGTGGTACCTTCAGAATTTAAAGAAGCCCCACCATGTTTACAAGGTTTAATGGAAGCTGGTTTTCCTGAAGGCTCACGCAACATTGTAATGTTTAATATTGGCATTTATCTAAGAAAAGCTTATGCTGATTCTTGGGAAGCTGAATTTGAAAAATATAATCAACGTTATGGTGACCCACCATTAACTGCGGCAGAGGTTTTAACTATTCAAAAATCTGTACGTAAAAAAGAATATAATTATCAATGTAATCAACAGCCACTTTGTGCATATTGCAATGTGTCTAAGTGTAAGGTTGCAAAATATGGCGTAGGTGATAATGGTATGGATTTGCGTATTGAAAGCATTTCTAAGATTGATGCCTCCCCGGCGACGTGGTTCGCAACTGTTGGTGAACATCGTTTGACATTTACAACAGAGGAATTAATGGACCAAAAGAAATATCAATTAAAATGTATGGAAGCATTAAATCGTATGCCTCCAAGATTAAAAGATAAAGACTGGCAATCTATGATTGATTTACTAATACAAGATGCTGTTATTATTCCAGCAGCACCTGACGCAGGTACAGAAGGTACCTTTACATATTTCTTAGAGGATTATTGTACAACTATGCAAAGTCCTAGAAGAGAAGATGTATTATGTAAGCGTGCTTTTAGAGATGACAATACAGGCTTTACATATTTCTCATTAACTGATTTTATGTTATTCCTAAGAAAGAATCGTTTCTCAGAATATACAAAATCTCAAGTGTCAGCAAAACTAAAAGATATGGGTGGTGGACATACATTCTTTAATATCAAAGGCAGGGGAATCAATGTGCATTATATACCTAATTTTGCAGCACAAACTGAGAAATTTACTGTGCCTGAGTTTACGAATCAGGAGCTCATATAATGAAAAAATGGATTTTTAAAGATACAAAAGACAATGTTATATGGGAAACAACGTCAAAAGAATACGCAGAAGAATTTATACAACTACTGGAAAAGAGAGGAATCTACTATGTTATCGCAATTCAAGACTCGTAATGTTATATTTGGGCCTCCAGGCACTGGAAAGACAACTTTTTTATTAAGCATATTGGAGCAAGCAGTAAAGGAGGAAATTCCTTTATGTGAGATTGGTTATATGTCATTTACCAGGTCTGCTGTTGGAGAAGCTAAAGCTCGTGCTAAAGGAATCTTGTCACAAGCTAAGGAAAAAGACTTTACATATTTCACTACTTTACATAGCTTATGCTTTAGATTATTAAACCTTAACAAAGAACAGGTTATCAGCTTCGGTGGAAATAATAAATGGGCTAATCAATTTTGTAAAGAAATGGGCTATAATATTAATAGCTATTTAAACTCTGTTGATGAGACAACTATTATTTCTAAAGATGATAGAATGTGTTTAGCAGAACAAAAAGCACGTAACTTATGTATATCTATTGAAGATTTTTATATGGACTATGATGACAGAGAATTTACTCTTCATGAATTAGTCTTGTATCGTGAAGCTTTAATTAAATTTAAAAAGACCCATGGACTATATGATTTTGCTGACATGCTAGAGAACGTAGCAAACACAGATATTTTTATTCCACACTTACAACAATTGTTCATTGATGAGACACAGGACTTAGCAGACTTACAATGGAAAGTTGTATGGAAATTAATCAATAACGCAGACCAGGTTTATATTGCAGGAGATGATGACCAGGCAATTTATACGTTCGCAGGAGCTTCACCTGTGCCTCTTGTTTCTTTGGGCAATGATAAAGCGTGGAATAAAATTGTCTTAGGAAAATCTTATCGTGTTCCAAAGCTAATTCAAAAAGTAGCTTTTAATACTTTAAACAGAATTCCTGAAGAGGAGCGTATTGTAAAAGAATGGTCCCCGAGAGAAGAATCAGGAAACGTGCATAGCATTAGAAGTATCTTAGAATTACGCGACAAAATACGCGAAGGTAAGTGGGGCATATTAGGTAGAACCAATTATATCGTTAGACACTTTACAAAAGACCTTTATAAAATGGGTGTTAGATTTACATATGGTAATGACCATGATTCTGTAAACAAAAAACAATTCGAAGCAATCATGACCTATGAGTCTTTAAGGCAAGGCAGACAGATACACAGAAACAAGCTAGTTATACTTAACGATTATATAACAAATTTCAGAACATACTTAGATACGATACCTTACGACTTTGTACAGTTGACACATTTTCCTACTCGTGTTTATCATACGCTTGAAGAGACACCTTGGTATGACGCGTTTTCAGAGTCTAAGATTCCCCAGTATCAGCGACAATACTATCGTGAATTATTAGCAAATAATGAGTCACTTACAGGGGAACCTCGAATAGAGTGCCTTACTATGCACGCGTCAAAAGGTAAAGAGTGGGATAATGTTATTATAATTTATGATATATCAGAAGCAACTATGAGAAGCTTAGTAAAAACTCCCGGTGATGAATACCGCGTGTTGTATGTAGGTGAGACTCGTGCAAAACAAAATCTATATAGAGTTATACCGAGTACACAAACCCATTACCCATTTGTTTACTAGCTGTTATGTTTATAATACGATTATAATATGTTATATGAAAGGAGATTGATATGTTAGAGACAATGATGATGAGTATAGCGGTTGAGACTTCTATGTTAGCAATGGCAGAGATACATGAGTTGATAGTATCTTATGATAAAAGAGGAATTGATGTAGTTCCTATTAGCGAATTAAAGAAAGCTATGTCACAAGCAACAAGCAAAGCTGCTAGTAAAAATAGTATGTCAAACCGTATAATGGAATCATTAATGAAAGGAGAGTTCAATGGAAAAAAGTAAATTTCAACAAGTAAAAGAATTTAATGACGAAATTATTAATTTAAAAATTATGACTGAGGCCCAAGATTTACCAGAAAAAAGGTATCGTTGGTTTTATGATGTCATGAATGAAGAATTAGCAGAATTTGGAGCAGCATACAATAAAGGTGATAATATTGGTATGCTAGACGCATTAATCGATATGGCATATTTCTTATTAGGTCGTGTCTATGAATGTGGTTTTACAGAAGCAGAGTGGGATAAATGCTTTGCTGCTGTCCATGAATGTAATATGACTAAGCGTAAAGGTAACAAAGGTCGTGGCTCAGATGATGACGCAGTTAAAGATGCAGATTGGGTAGGACCTGAAGAACGCATTAGAGAAATTCTAAATCAATCAGTAGAATCTGTAGAATCTGTAGTCTATGGAACTAAAGAAGAAAAAGAGGCTTATGATTATACATCCGCTGAACTTGAACCATATACCGCGGCTCTTGAGTCAGTTGAACATAGAAAGCCAAGTGTATACTTAGAAAACGATGGCTGTCAAAGAATTTTATCAATAGATGAATTAAATCTATTTGCTAAAATGTCACCGGTATTTAAAGAAGTAACCGAAATTGCAATTAAAAAATCTCAAGATTACAATAATGGAAATGGCCAGCCTGCTTCAAGAGCAGCTTACTTCCCATTCGGTTTATTGTCTTATGCCCAAATGCTACATACTAAATCTCAAAGATTAAATAGTTTAGCTCAGCAAGACAAAGCACCTAATAATGAATCTGTTAGAGATACATTATTAGACATGATTAACTACGCAACATTCGCGGTAGAAGCAATTGATAAAGGAGAAATTTAATGGATTTCTTATATGAAAAATTTGCAATGGCAAATCAATTATATAACTTTCATTATCATGCGTTGCTACAGGACATCTTGAACGCGGAGGAGATATATAATCAGAGAACTGACACAAAAATTAAGGCGCTACCTAATCGTGTCATAGGGTACTCAATTGGAAGTACCCTTCCTCTGATTAATTCGCGTAAAATGTTCCCCGTTACAGCATTCGCAGAGTTATGCTGGACGCTTTCAGGGGTTCGTGATTTAGAATGGCTACAACAACATACTAAAATGTGGGATGAATTCGCTAACGAAAATAATGAAGTTGAAGCAGCATATGGTTTTAGATGGCGTCACATGTTTGGCAGAGACCAACTTCTAACAGCTATTGAAGCATTGAAAAAAGACCCGTCAGACAGACAAATATTTATATCTGCTTGGGATAATGGTAAAGATGGTTTAGGAAATAGATGGACTTCGAATGTACCTTGTCCTACTTGCTTCAGTATGAATATAATAAATAATCGATTAAACTTGACGTTATTCTTAAGAAGCTCAGATACTATCGTAGGTCTACCATATGATATGCTAATGTATTCATTATTAACAATAGTAGTAACGAATGAGTTAAAATTAAAATATCCAGAATTGAGACCAGGTAATATAACTGCAATCTTATCTCATGCACATATCTATGAAGCTCATTATGATATTGCTCAAAATCTAATTATGAATGCAAAAGAAATGGGTAAAAATTATGTAGTCCAGGATTTAGACTTAAATAACTGTCCAATGTTATGGCGTTTACAAACTGTTTCTAATATAATCGCAGACCCAAATACAGCAATGATTATGTTTAAAGATTGTATTTATTCACAATTTGATGGAAAACAAAAGTTCCCACCAATGTATAAACCGGAGATTATAAAATAATGATTAATGCAGAAGAGTATTTTTTGAAGATAG
This sequence comes from Lachnospiraceae bacterium, assembly GCA_017555455.1. Taxonomy (GTDB): domain Bacteria; phylum Bacillota; class Clostridia; order Lachnospirales; family Lachnospiraceae; genus SFDP01. Next base: position 38,741 of record JAFZGJ010000081.1, on the reverse strand, counting down.
CACAGACCGTTTCAGAACAATCTACTTGCTTAGATAAAGCTGTAGGCTGTGTTATCACTTCTGCTGATAATCAGATTATAGCTTGCGGATATAATGGAGCGCCTTCTAAAGTAGCAGACTGTAGAGCTCTTTTAAAATGTAGAAAAGAGTATGGTCAATCTTGTTTAGCTACTCATGCTGAAATTAATGCTTTAATTAAGGCTGGTGAAAGAGCTAAAGGAGGAAAACTATTCGTGACTCTTGAGCCATGTTTCGAGTGTGCTAAAGCTATAATCAATGCAGGTATTAAACAAGTCTTTTATAGTAAACGCAATAATAAAAATATGGTTTATAAAATGGATGTTAAAAGTATATTAGAATATGTAGGAATCACCTATATTTATTTACCGTTAGAGGAGAAAGACAATGGCGATAATTCTATATGCAATAACTAAAGATGATTGTTTTTGTAAAAAGGAAACACCAGACAAAAAAATTGATGATTTAGCTTGGATGAGAATTCCAACTGATAGAAGATTTTTCAGAGAGTTAACTACGCTTCATGCGAATCAACCTATATTAGCAGGTTATAAAACAGCTCAAGTTATGCCATTTTTAAAAGGTCGTAAGCTTGTTTCTATTAGTAGTAGAACAGAACATGGTATAAGATTAGACCAAGCTTTACAACGCTATCCAGAAGGTATCTTAGTTGGTGGGGCCTCTGTTTTACGTAGTGCAATGAACTTCGCGCACAGGGATTACTTTAATAGTATAATTACAGTAAGACTGCCATTACGAGTTCCCCTGACCGAAGCTGAAGATTATGTTAAAGACCCATTATTACCATTTAAAAATTCCGGTGTCTTAAAGCTTTCTTCACAATTCTTCTTATACACAGACAATTTTGAACAGCCTACAATACTTGTGGAAATATGGAGACCTACTTATAATGACTAATCAATTGGAAAAACAATTCTTTGATACATTTGGGATTAAGCCAGAAATATTTACAGGTTGTAAACTTGAAAAAAATAACTGGAAAGAAGATACGTGTCCTTTTGAGAAAGATGGAATAATGGAGTTATGTCATAAAGTCTGTAAATATGCGTTCACCGAACGAGAAATATACCCACAAATAACCGACCGTATATTGTTGGAGTTGATATGTATATTATCATGTTGGCACTTGGATGAACGTGAGCCTTATGAAATAACTAGTATTAATATCGAACAGCTTAAAAATCAAATATTAAGTGATAGTTTATATATAGCAAAACACGCAAAAGCTAAACATAAAGTCCGCATATTATTTGGAGAAAACAATGATTGACACAGTAACAAGAACCATTATGGAAACATCAGGAGATTATCAATATATGAGAGATGATTGGAAATTACCAGAAGAATTACCTTCTTTACAAGACGCAAAAATAATCGCAATCGACTTAGAGACTTGTGACCCAAATCTTAAAAAGTACGGTCCAGGCTGGGCTACACAAGATGGGGAGATAGCAGGCATTTCCATTGCTACTGATACAGGCATTGCAGAATATTTTCCTATCGCTCATGTGCCAGGTCCTAACTTAGATGAGAAGACTGTTATTACATGGCTTAAAAAAGAATTAGAGACAGACATCCCTAAAGTATTTGCGAATAACTATTATGACTGTGGCTGGCTATCAGCTTATGGCATATGGCCAGGGGGTCCATGGTATGACATTCAGATTGCAGCTCCATTATTAGACGAACATAAATTATCTTATTCATTAGATAATCTAGGTCTTGAATATTGTAACGAGCGTAAAGATGAGTCAGGCTTGGAAGCTGCTGCAGCTCTCATGGGTATTGCACCTAAAGATATTAAATCAAGTCTATACTTAATGAGCTCACACGATGTGGCACGATATGCGATTCAAGACGCGGTGTTAACTCTAAAAGTTTGGAATGTTCTTGAGCCAATGATACGTGAAGAAGGCTTATGGCCAGTATTTGAATTAGAAACTGAGCTATCCCCTGTATTAATTAAAATGCGACATAAAGGCGTTCGCATAAATGCAGAGAAAAGAGACCAGCTTATTGAAGAGTTAACAAAAAGAGAAGCTACAGCGAAAGCACGAATTGAAGAATTATGCGGACGTGAGGTCGATGTATGGAGTGCTAAAGACATTGCTGATGCTTATGTGCGCATGAATCATGATTTTTATTATACAAAAGCTTCTGTCAAAAAAGCTTTATCACAAGTTTTTGAACTACAAGAAAAACAAATTCCAGATTTAGAAGGCAAAACTGTTGACTGGTTAAAGACAATGAATGAGTCGCCAGTGCCCCAACACGAACTGGCTAGTTACGCGTATATAAAAAGCCTCGACCTTAAAAAATTATTTAAAGACGAATTACAATTTCAGTACGAAAAACGTCAGGCACCGGTCTTAAATGCGAAATCATCAAGGAATATTGTGACACAGCTTGTAGAAAAAGACGATTTTGATAATTGGATGACGAGACAATTTTTGAATTTTCTAAATCCATCTATAACAGCTAAATATTTAGATGTTCAAGATGATGAGGTTAGCCAACATATTAAAGCGGCTCGTAAATGGAACAGAGCTGTAAGTGCATTCTTAAATAATAGTTTCACAGATATGGTACGTAACGGTAGAATTCATTGCTGCTATCACCAATTGAAACGTGATGAAGGCGGTACAATCACGGGTCGTTTCTCATGCGCGAACCCTAATTTACAACAGGTACCAGTTAGAGACCCTGAAATAGGTGTGCTTATTCGCTCCCTGTTCGAGGCGGAGCCTGGGAAAATCTGGGGGTCATTCGACTATAAAGCTCAAGAGCCACGTCTTTTGATTCATTACTGTAAAATGGCTGAAGACATGGGCATGATTAATACAACCTCTGCTAATGCTTTAGCAGCACAATATAATATTGACCCAATGACTGACTCTCATCAAGCTACTGCTGATTTAATTACGAATATGAAAGGTAATATCTTAGGACCAACAAACAAGATTCGTAGACAAGCAGCCAAGACAATTAACTTAGGAAAAGCTTATGTAATGGGACTTAAAAAATTAGCCTTGAATCTTGGTATATCTGAAGAAGACGCAAAACCAATTGTAGAAGCTTATGACCAAGGTGTACCTCATGTAAAAGCTTTTCAAAAGTATGCGGCTAAACAAGCAGAAATCAGAGGCTTTGTGAAATCTATTTTAGGTCGTAAATTACATTTCCCATTATGGGAGCCAAAATTACCTTTTGGTGATAATCGTCTCGTAAAACCTGAAACATTAGAACACGCACAGGCTTTACAACGTGACCCATCAAATGAAATATGGTACAATAGACTTATCCGTAGGGCAGCAACCTATAAAGCTATTAACTCAATTATTCAAGGTTCAGCCGCAGATATGACTAAACGAGCTATGGTTGAATTATATAAGCGTGGATATGTTCCTGCCATTCAAGTACACGATGAGTTGAACTTTACAGACTTAACTTCTATGGAGCAAGTAGAAGAAATTAAAAAAGTTATGGAAGAAGCAATTCCCTTGTGTATACCTGTTGTATGTGAAGCTGGTACTGGAGCTAATTGGGGAGAAGCACACTAATGTATGATGAAGTAGATTGTCACAATTGTGAAGATTATGAATTTGATGACCCAAGTCTTCCTAATAATTGTATTCATTACAGATACTGTTTAGCGAAGGCACGTGAAAAAGAAAAGGAGGAAAAATGAGCGGATTTAATAAAAAGAATGGATTTGAATGTGAATTATGTGGCGCACGAATTGGTGGCGAGCCGTATGACTTTTATCAAAGTTTAGCTTTATCAAAAGAAGCAGGCTGGACCAGTCGTAAAGATAAAGAAGGTAATTGGTTTAAATTCTGTTGTAAAGAACATGCTGACACATGGTGGGCAATAGAGCAGGACCGAGTAGTTTAAGCCATTAGGCTATGTACTTTTTTCTTAAGGTATGGTATAATTAATAATATAAGGAGTTAGGAATGCCACTTAAGAAATCAGCCTCTAAAAAAGCAAATAACGAAAGACGCCTGGACAATATTCACGCAAGAAAAGCCGCGGAGAAGAAGTACGGTAAAGCTGCTATTAAGGGTAAGCATGTTCACCATAAAGATGGTAATCAAAAGAACAACTCTCCTAAGAATTTAGAATTAATCTCCGCAAAAGAACACGGCGCAATGCATGGCCGTGGAAATGGAAAACGCGGAAATGGAAAAATTAAACGCAAAAAATAAACAGATAGTAGAACGAAGCATTCCAGTAGTGAAACGGGCTAGAACTAGAAATCTAGCCTTTATTTTTAATTTAGCAGCACGTTTATTGAAAGATAATAATGAGCTAGTTATCTGTGTAAATTTTAACGTCGATACTTATATACTATCAATAAACGAAGTTGTGTATATTAAAAAATTATATAGTGACTGGCTACTCGCTTACGTTAAAGGCTACACAAATGAAAAGCCAACCTTCGTGGCTCTTGCTGCTCGGACAGGCTACTCCCTGAGCCAGGTAACAGCTGCGTTACAGAATCGTCCTGGACAGGGGTACACTTTGACTTACGAACTTATGAAACAATGGGGGTACATTCGTGAATACTAAAGAAAAAAATTTATCAAATAATCTTAAAAGTTATTATTTAAAAGAAAAATTTTTTGTAGACAAAATTGAATCACGCCTTACAACTGCAGGCATACCTGATTTATTAGTTTTATCACCTACTGGGAAAGAAACTTTTGTAGAGCTTAAAGTAGTTGAAGATGATTTAAAATTATCATTAACTCCAGGTCAAATGTCTTGGCACTCTAAACGTAGAATGAGACATGTATCTCATCCGTTTGTAGTTCTCGTAGAACCTGTTAATAAATTATTAGTAATATGCTCTACAAAAGTCTTAGACATTATGGAAAAAGGGGGAAAATTAAATCTAGAAGATATTCCAGAACAATGCTGGTTTACTCGTTCAGCCACTGACTATGCGATACTAACTTATGTAACAACAGATTTATATTTTTCGTCTTCGAGGGTTTACAAATAAAAACTTACATGGTATAATAATTTTATCGCACCATAGAGCTTTTACGGTTTCCTCTTAAACTAAACCGTAGATTATAGAAAAGAAAAGGAGAAACATTATGGAAAACCAGGTAGTAGAAAAAGAAGTAAAAGCACCAAGAGTTAAATTAACTCCAGAAGAAGCTAAAGCTAACCGTGCTGCTGCAGCAAAAAGAACTCTTGAAAAAAGAAAAGCTAATGGCGTAGCTGCTAAACAATTCTTCATTCACAAATCTTTATTCAAAGAAGCTGAAGAAATTATGGCACCTATCCTTGCTAAATCTAAAGAATTAGTTGCTCAGAACGCATAAGCTCTTTCATGTTGAAATGTCATAAAGAAAAGCCATCGACCTAAATCGGTGGCTTTTTGAATAAGAAGAGAGAGCTTTAAGCATCAAGAGTAAATGTATTTATATTTGTTGAAGTAATAATTATAGTGCATATCATAATATTCTTTTTGTGTTGCAGCTGGCCAATCTTGCATATGGAGTGTCATCTTTAAAGCATAAGCTGCAGCGCGTCGTTCTAATGTTTCAAGATTTTTTCTTTCTAAGCCAAGTAAATCCTCAGGTTGACCTGGCCCAAATTTTTCGATAACTTGTTTTTTGTATTTTTTTTCTTGAATCTGTGGAAGTGTAAAGTCACAATAATGTGCAATTCTATCAAGAGCATAGCATATGCCATATGTAATTGCTAAGCCAATAATTATTTGAAACATTATTCTTCCTCCACATATTCATTAATCTTTACTGTCATTTGAAATTCAATACATTCCCAGCCAATGTCATGTAAGAATAGTGCGCAAGAAGGTACTGAATATAAATTCTCATAAGCATAATCTTTTGAGCATTGAGTTAGCGCGATTAAAACTTCTCTACAACGTTTGATTAAATGTTTACCATCATACTGACCTTCAAGTTGCATATCAGTACACTCAGCATCAGGTCCTGGAATAAGTTCCCACATTAAAATTGTTCTATCTTTTCTTCTATTAATTTTAGCTGCTGGTATTAGACCATCATTTCTCATTTGATGTCTATAATATTGAACAGCTTTCACAGATGTATTAGCCTCTGGCCACATCGATTTAATATAAGCACAAATTTCTTTATCTGATAAATCTCCTCTCTTGATTAATGTTTTAACGGTTTTAGAGACTAAGCCTCTCGGTCCACGTGTTGTGTGTCTTTTAATAGTTTTCATAACTTACTCCTGGTTTTACTTAAAATTCTTTCTTATTATTTATTATATCAAATTATTTTAAACTTTTTATATTAAGACCTAAGCATTTTTATATAGATAACTAGCCAATCTTCTCTGGCAATGCTTTACCCCTATCTTGTAATATACCCATTTCAGTAAATTTCTTTTTAAATTGTCTATACTGTGGTAGAGTTATGGTGACATGCTCTAGCATTGCGTGTCCAGTCGGTATACAATTCAAGGCTGTTAAATCAAATGCTATCACTGGGTCTAATGTCTCCCTGGAATAGAACACAACCAGTCTATTAGTTTTTCTTGATTCACTTGTGTTCTGTATATACAAGATATAAAAAGTATTATTTAAGTCCACGTTTCCTCCTTTATCGATAACATTACTTGATATGCCTGACATTGTAGCTTCATGATTTTATTCATTGCTTTATAAACTTGTGCGAATTCATCAGTAGTCATACTTGGTCCGAGCGTTTCCAGGGAATCTAATAACTTTCGATTTCCTCTGTCGATTAATGTCATTGCTTCAATTGATTTTCTGTTTAATCTTCTCTTTTTTACGATAGTAGATGTGCTCATGTGTCAAATTCCTTTACAAATTGTTCAATATACGGTAGGTCATTTTGATTGTATGGAAGAGCTGTTATGAATTTACTAAAGTCATTTGTCATTACGAATGTTATATATCGCCCTTGATACCTAGTTAATAGCCTCACTTTATTATCTTCCACACGTATTAAAATATAATATCCAGTCTTAATTAATTTTCTTATATTATTTAATTCTTGATATGTAAGGTCTAACAAATATCTTTCTGATAGCCTTTGTATACAATGATTTGTTATTGTTCTCACCTCACTTTCTAAAGAAAAACCGGGTCGTGGGTATGAAACATTTTGGTAGTTAGACCCGGTTTAAATTTTCAAGAATATCTGATTTTATTTTTTCAATTTAAGTTTTTTAGTAGGTTTTTTCTTTTCAACTGGAGTAGCATCAGCTTGAACTTCTTCAGTTGTTTCAGCTTCAGGCTTAGCTTTCTCAGCTGCTTTAGCTGCTTTAGCTGCACGTGCTTTTTCTAATTTAGCTGACATTGATTCTTGTTTTCTTTTTTCCATTTCTTCTTTAAAGTTTTCCATTACTTTAAATTCAGAAAGTTTTGTTAAGTCTGCACCGCGTGTTGCAAAGATGATATGCAAGTTTGCTTCAGCAATCTCAGCTAATGCTTCTTGTGGAATAGACTTACCTTGTTCCTTGAATACTGCATAAGCTTCTTTGAATGTTACACGAGGTGTAATGTTTCTTGGTCCAGGGTTTGTTCTGTACCAGCGAATACAATTCATAGGTGTTCCAGCTTTGTGAATTAATCCCACTTGTCTTTGAATTTCTTCGTTAGTAAATACACGTGGATTGCTGTATTCACCTGATTCGTCAGCAGCGATGCCTGCTCTTGTGATTGCCGCAATGTTAGGTACTCCATTCTTAAATTGCGCATTTTCTGGCATGTACTTTACGATGCCTTCGTGTAAAATTTCTTTCCAGTTTGATGATGTCATAAGTTTGCTCCTTTCATGTTTCATGTTTCTTACGTCCTGGTTACATCATTTATATAATTATATTATACTACAAACAGTTGATTTTGTAAATAAGAGGTCTAAGTGAATTGTATTATTCCAATCGTTTCGAGAATAGCCTCAATTACAAGTGTGATAAGGATTCCGGTTAAAAAGCCTCGAGCCCATCCAGCAATATCACCTTTTCTATATTCATGTTTTAATAGTTCTTGTAATATTGTGTCGGAGATTGTTCTTTTTGTTTCTTGAGGCTTCTTTAAGAAATCTGGAATATCAACTTCTTGATTTTTGTTGCCAAACAATATTGGCATCGGTGGTCTTGGTGGTGTCATATTATCATTCTCCAATCTACTTGTTTAAAGTGCTTACACATTTTGCCGCTCATTGAACATTGTTTTGGTCTATGTTTTGCCATACAAAATCCATGGCAGCTCATTTTTGGTTTACTCATGCACTGATTACCACATACATGGTGTTCACAATCTGCACATGATTTCCCTGGGTTCAAGGTTTTTGGTCCTTTATGTGATTTCTCGAGCATTATTCCCAGGCCTCCTTACTGCCATATTCTGTAGCATCTTCTAAAGCAATGGCTATTGTTCCATCGTCCATAAATTTAATATTTACAATATTAGCTTTTAGAGGATAATTTGATTGAAAATGTACTAATACTTCCATATAATTACAACAACTGTCTTCTGCCTCTTCTTGTAATTCTTGAAGCTGTTCTATTAAATCATCTAATAACATTACTTTTCCTCCTTTTTACCGTTTGATATATTCACTAACACTTCTAATTGTTTCATTAAGTTATATTGCCATATTACAAGATGAGTATAGTTAGGATTATCTGTGCCGTATCTTATAGAATCTTCTACAAGTTCTTCAGTTGCTTGTCTTAGTTCTTTGTATACTAATTCTAAACATCTTGCCTGAGTTTTGTCTGTGCGATTATGTCTACTTTGAGCAGAGATATAATGCCATGTTTTTTCATTCTTAATTATTTGTTCAATCTCTGAGTCACTTTGCCATGAGTACTTGCGTCTATATTCATGGAGCTTGGTGCTTGAGGAAAATACTACACTATATCTGTTGATGAACATATAAATATCATCTACAATATATAAAGATTTCTCGTTCCCTGTTTCAGTGAAATATATTTTAAATACTTTAAGTTTTTGGGTTTGAATATCAAATTCATAAAGGTATTCGATGTCACCATGTATGCAGCTTATTTCACAAGCATGGTTTGCTCTTAAAAACGCATCCGGGGAATTGATTTTGCCGTTATCAAAGATTAAAGCTTTATGAAAATATTCAGCAGCTCCTTCCGGATAACCGTCATGATGAATGTAGAATGTTGCTAAAGTCTTTCTACCAGACTTAAAGATATAGTTTGCTCTTGTGCTCATAGGCAGCTCCTTTCATTTGTTTGTTTACATTATTATATTATCAAAATATCAGTTTTTTGCGAATACTTGGGAAGTAGCTAATAAATTATTTTCCCTGACCATCTTATTTGTCTACGAATATTTCTATCTACAATATGAAATTCTTCTTTTGTGTCTCTTGATTCTACGCATGGTGGACGTTTCTTCATGTTTTCTTTAAGGTCAGATTTCAAGAGTGCATATTCGTATGGGTAATTTACTTTGATTCTTGTCTCAAGTATTTCTTCGTATTTCTTATCATCCATAAATTTGTCCTTATAATCGATGTGGGTTTATCTTTAATTTACAAGCTCTGCCATGACAATGAACTAAGGCTACAAGCATATGGTAATTAAGTCGTCCATAGTATTGGTTTCGTATATTGTGCCATGCTTTTGATTTAATCTTATTTAGAAGCCATACGCATTCATCCTCATCATCGTATGTTCCCCAGCGATATAATTCATAGAACTTATTCATTAAGGTTACATATTCAGATACGTAGAGATACATGTTTTCACCCACAGGTATTTTAACGCCAAGACATCTATAAATTATATCTATATCCGAGAATGAAAGCATAGCTTTCTTAAATCCAAAGTGTCTAAGGTTTCTAAAAATTGTTCCGAGTCTTTCAGCTTCACCAGGTGAGATTTGTTCGAGTTTTAATTTAGACATTTTTCCTCCTTTACATAGGCATATCTATTAACTTAGTATCATCAGCTACTTTAAGGTCATCTTCTCTAAAGTACCAGCCATAGCTAGCTAAATGTTCCGCAAGACATTCATCACTTCTTAACCAATCTATTTCTTTAGTTATCATGGAGAAGGCTTCTTGGCTCATGTCTAATCTTTTGGCCTCAATATGTTTTTCTACCTTTTCATAGATTTCACATACTCTTGAAGGCCAGCCATATTGTGTCTCAATAAAGAATGTGCGGCATCTCTCATGAGAATAGTGGTAAGCGAATGAGGCATTAGGTCTACGAATACCATAGTCTATGTTTGTGCCTTCTTCGAGATATTTAATAAAGAATTTTTTGTGAGGAATATCCAAATCTTCCAACAAAAGGTCCCAATTAAATCTTGAGCAATCAAAGCAGGCACCGTCTCCCTGACTACAAGAGTAAGAGAATTCAATCTCAGGGTCTAAAAACCCTGCATCAGCTATCTCACGTCCTGCATCAGATAAGTCCCAGATTAAATCTTCAGCGGAGGTAAAGTCTAAGAGAATATCTCTATCACGGTCAATAATCTTTTGTCTTTGTTCTTGGGATAGCTCTTCCCAGGTTAAGCACTTAGTTAACAAAAATTTAGGCATCTTGATTCTCCTTTCTATATTCTATATTTTCTTTAATATAATTAGCCACGATTTCAGGGATTTCATCTAAATCTTCAACAGGAGTAGTATAGTAACTAGTACTGTTCTCACAAATATAGAGTCTATTATCTTCAACTTCAATAGTTAGTTCTAAATAATATTTCATAGTTTGTTCCTTTCATCTAAAATAACATCTATATCATCTAGGAGTTGTCTAAGTATTCCACTATCTTGATTAGTTTCCTCAAAGTCAATTATTAGTTGTTCTATATGAGCAATTATACGGTTAGTCTTACATCTATCTAAAACATCTAAGATAGTCTCTGTATAAGGCATTTCACTACCCGCATCAAAGAATCTATCAAGAGTTGTCCCAACTAATGCTTCTTGATTCTCGAGTCCCGGGAATTTACAAAGGTCTTTTACTTGTTGTTCCCAACTACTATTAAAGGTTATGTGGGTACTAACCCAATTATCTATATCAGAGATATTCATTACTTTTCCTCCTTTTCATCATAGGTATAGTCAGCTTTAAGACCATCCTTTAAGAATAAACATGTAGAATATTCATCGGGTTCGCCATGATAGAATCCAACTATTTCCCGGGTTTGTATTTCACGGGTAATTATATGTTCGCCAAGAACTTCAGGTTTATCTAAGGCTTTATAAATTTCTTTAAAGATTACAGATATATCCTCTGATGGGATATAGACAGCGCGGAATGTTACTTCAAATTCTTTGTTCATAATAAGTTCCTTTCATTTAGATTATTTATTTAATTTAATTTATTTTATATTTATATTATAGCAAACTTTACGCAAAATTTAAGCGTGAGGGAAGTAGGTCGTAATTTATAGTCCTATGTAAAGGAATGTATTATCATTTCTATTCCTTTATGGGCCGCGGAATCATGCGGCATGAGTCGAGGCTCTTGTGGCACGCGGATTATTTCCATATCTCTATAGTGCATATCCTAGAAAGGAGGAAAATTGCTCTTAATATTTGGGTTGTTATCTGCATAGACCTTTCCACTTGGACCATGATTCTTGGGTCTCGGACCGGACCTCCAAGGGCCAAGACTCAATCCTCTCGCCTCAAACCTCTTAGCAATTCGTTACAAATCCACAGAGGCATGGAACATGGGTCAAGACTCATGATTCTAGGTCCATGCGGGCACGACTAGAGAAAAAAGGGGGAAGAGACGTGCTTCCAGCGAGTCCATATGGGTATGGGTCATGCTGCAAGAGCCTTGATTCTCGGCCCACGCGGCTACGCGCAAGAACCAAAGGGGGAAGAACCTTCCTTCATGTCTCTCGGTCCATGCGGGCACGACTACTACGACTATCGGGAAAGGGGGAAAAGCTCCAATAAAAAAGGACCAAGGTCCTCGAACCTCGGTCCACGTGGGTTTAGTATATGCTCGCTTGACATGTGCCATACTCGTAGCCAGTCAAGTGACCACAATGTTTGTTAACTAATTGGTCTTCACGTTCAGCACATGATATAACCATGAGGGTAAAGACAATAGCGATGAGCATAGATGCAAATAATTCTTTCATTTGATTCTCCTTTCATGTATCTCGGTCCATGCGGCCGAAGCCGCGAGCTAGCGGTTAGGCTAGCTCGTATTTGTCTACAAGTTCTTGCAATTTTGTTACAGGAATCATTGGTAAGGCTTGACCAACAGGCGAATCCTTAAGTCCGGGTACCGCATATAATCTATCAAGAAGCTCTTGTTTTGTTGCGCCTTTCTTTTTAGTTGACACGAATTTGTTTTGTTCAGGTCTATAATGGTTCTTGTACCATGAAATACAATTCGCAGAACATTTGCAACCATCGCCTTTAAAGTTACGAATTTGTTGTGCTAACACATTAGGATTTAAGTTTGTACCATGTTTCTTGTACAACGCCAACATAATGTTGTTAACGCTTGAATCTTTGGTCAATTTCAACGATTTCATTTCGCCATCAAAGTCAACGATAACATTAAAGTTAACAGAACAATTTGGAGTTCTAAAAGATTTTACTACTTCATTGTTTGAAGCTACTACTGCTTTAGATTTGTTTGATTTTGTCATATTAGACCTTCTTTCTTTATGTCGTCTACTAATACTATAACTATATAACGACGACTTAATTATATAGCTACTTAATAACTAATACTAAACTATTTAATTTTCAATGTACTATAATAAATTAATTATTATTTATTTAATTTATTTCGTTCGTTGCATTTGATACTATCATCATATAGCTTTTTTCGATTTTCGTAAAATTTTGAGCGATTTTGCGTTTGAGAATAGAATATCGCGCCCCCGCCCTAGGCGCCCGTGTGTGCGCTCGCCCTGCTTGTCTAGAGCTAGAAAAATTCCCGGCAAATTTTAGAAAATCAAACCCCTCTGTTGGTAAACATGCCCGGGGGATTATTATAATATTAAAAATTTTCAATATTTTAATAACTAAACAATAACTCTCTGTATGAGAAGCTGTTAGTAATAAAAACTGAGAAGCAAGCCCGGTCTTAGTTTCGGACCTTGTCTATATATTTTGTTATAAGGTAAGTTATTAAAATATTGTTTTATTGGTAAAATTAAAAAAATTTTTTATTTTTTATTTTTTAAAATTGCCAATATTTTAATATTTTAATATCTTTTTGGTGAAAGTCTTTAAAATCAATTATGGGAACATTCGTGAAAAGTTATTGTTTTGTTATTAAAATATTGTTTTTGTTTAAAATGCTCTAATCCCCTGTGCGTGACCCTCTGTAAAACAAGTGCTGAATTTAGAATAATAATAATTTGATAATTCAATTCTGATATATATTAAGTAGACCCTGCCCCAAGGCTCGAGAGTCAAGAAACATAAGCCTTTTAGCTTTTCAGAATTAACAGCTTGCGAGAGAAAAAAATATTGTTTAGTTATTGAAATATTAAAAAATCGAACCGGTTTACAAAATCGCTAGTTTACAGTATAATTAATATATGACTAATAACGTAGAAGATTTAACTCAATATCTTCCTCGAGGTGGTTGGATAACAACTTCAGTGCCTATGACGTTTAATCTGAACGACGTAGCAAGATTCGAGAAAAAGCACTTCATTTTTAATGATGGTGAGGAGTTAGCTTATATGATTCATGTAGTTTTGAAACATGGCGATGCAATAGACCTTACTTATATAGAAGAAGCTAATCGTGATGAAGATTACGAGATGTTAGTCAGAGAACTTAGACGGAGTAAATTGAAAGTTTTAAATGGAAAACCAGGACCAAAAACCAATAGACAAAGTTAATATACCATTAGAGGAATTATTATCTCCAGAGGAATTAGCTGTCATAAAAGAAATGCGTGCTAATGTGCAGATTAAAGATGCTGCTGCTATGGATTCAAAAGAAAGTCCTCTTTATGAACCACTCGTGTCTTATGAGTCTCCAGATACTATGGAGATTGCAAAGACTTTAAAAACTCGTATGGCAGAAATGAAGCGACAAAATGCACCACTTCATTTGCTTCCAGAACGCATGAATTATTTTTTCTCTCAAAATGAAGGAAACCGAAGAACCCCAGCTATCGAATTCTGCCAGCTGTTACAAGAGTCAGGAAGCATTCCTACAGCATGTGCGTATATAAGAAAACATTATCCAACATTGAGATTAACTCAAGCCGTGATTGATGACTATCGAACCTTGATTCCTTCTTTCGGGGAACAAGTAGATTTTGCTATTGAAATGTTTAATGCGAAACTTGAAAATGCAGCCGTGGAACGTGCAGTTGATGGTGTAGACGAACCAGTCTTTTATCAAGGTTGCGAATGCGGAAGCAAGAAGAAATATTCAGATGACTTGCTTAAGTTTTTAATGCAAGCGAATAATCCTACAAAATACGGTAAAGCCGATGGGAAGGCAAATGCTGCACCAATCGTGGTACAGATTGCGAACTTCCAACAATCCGAAGATTATGCTGGAGACAATGGTCTCTTGACAGATATAGTACAATTTAATAACCAGGAGGAAAACGAATGAAGACACGTGTAGAAAAATTACAATCCGCGTATGAACCACTCTTAGCTACAGTAGCTGGTGATTACCTTTACAAAGCCTTATTAGGTTTTGCAGAAGTTTTAGATAATTCTGAAAATGTTCATGAAATTGACCCAGATTTAGTAGATATTTATTTAATGTTAAGTTTTAAAAATGGTACTACAATGCAATTAACTGGTCAAATTACTGATATTTATATTGAAAAAGAAGGTACTCCAAATACTGTTAGATTAACTTTGGAAGATAGAAAGACTGGTGTAATGCCTAACTCAACTTTCATTTTCTCTTTAAGCGAAATCTATACAATTCAATCTTTAGACGTAGTAACTCATCAAAGAAAATTAGCTGAAAGATATGCAGCTGAAGACAGAAATGAGTTAGTAGAATCCCCTGTAGCAACAGAACCTGTTAAAGAGGAAGAAACTGAAGATGGCAAAGAAGTTTAGAAAAAAGCCTGTCGTCATTGAGGCTATACAATTGACAAAAGAGAATGTTGTAGATGTTCTTACATTCTGCAATAATGCAGGTAATATAGTAGCTAGTAACGAAGATGAAATGGGTATCTCTATTTTAACTTTAGAAGGCACAATGACAGCTAATACTGGTGATTATATTATTAAAGGCGTAAAAGGCGAGTTCTATCCTTGTAAACCTGACATATTCGAACAAACTTATGAGGAAGTAGAATAATGCCTGATGTGAATTATATACCATATAAATTACTATTAAAGGGTTATTCTCGTTGCACAATACGCGAAAAATTAATCTGGATAGCCTGCGAAATATGGTTTAAACTATTTAAGGAGAGACTATAATAGATGGCTAACCCAAGTAAAGCTTCAAATATAATTACAATGCCATATGACTACACACCGCGTGATTATCAAATTCCATTATGGAATTACATGCAAGCACCACAAGAACTGTATAATAAAGAAACAGGACAAGTGAATAGAGGTAAACGCGCGATTGCTGTGTGGCATCGACGTGCTGGCAAAGACTTCACAGCCGTTAACATTTGCGCTACAAAAATGTTAGAACGTGTTGGATTGTACTGGCATTTGCTTCCGACTTATAAACAAGGTCGTAAGATTATATGGGACGGTTTTACAACAGATGGACGTAAGATTATTGACGCGGCGTTTCCAAAAGAATTATTGGCTGGGCCGCCGCGCAATGACCTTATGCAAGTTAGATTAAAAAATGGCTCAATATATCAGGTTGTTGGTACAGACGACATCGACTCGTTAGTTGGTACCAACCCAGTAGGTGTTATATTCTCCGAGTATTCCCTGCAGAACCCTGCAGCATGGAACTTACTTCGTCCGATTCTCGCAGAGAACGGTGGATGGGCTATATTTATTTATACAGCCAGAGGCAGGAACCATGGTTATGATTTATTGAACCAAGGTAAAAAGACAGGCTGGTTTACACAGCTTTTAACTGTAGACCATACTAAAAAAGAATTATTAGGACCAGATGGAGAACCTATGAGAGATGAAGAAGGTAAAAAGATTTGGATTCCAGTTATTTCGAAAGAAGTAATTCAGGAAGATAGAGATACAGGTATGCCAGAGGAATTAGTACAACAAGAGTACTGGTGCTCATTTGATGCGTCATTAGTAGGCTCATATTATGGCCAACACATGAGTGAAGCTCTTATTGATAAGAGACTTACTAAACTTAAACACGATAAAAATTTACTTGTCCATACTGCATGGGACATTGGGGTAGCTGACCATTGTGCGATTATTTTCTTCCAAATCAAAAAGAATGGAGATGTACATATTATAGATTATATAGAAGACCATTCACAAGGCTTTGAGTATTATGCAAATAAGCTTCAAGAAAAAGCACAAAAATATCGCTATAATTACGGAACTCACCTCGGACCCCATGACTTGCGAAACAGAGAGTTATCCACAGGTGTTTCCCGCCTTGAGACCGCTAAACAACTTGGTATTAAATTTGATATTGTACCAAAAATATCTGTTGCAGATGGTATAGATGCTGTTCGTGGAATTTTAGGCAAATGTTATTTTGATTATGCGGATTTAGATGACCCAGATAATACTGAACGTTATGAGGGCAAGGCAAATCAGCTAGTTAACGCCTTGAGACAATACTCAAAAGAGTTCGACGAAGAGAAGAAAATCTTTAAGGATAAGCCAAAACACGATTGGACTTCTCACCCTGCGGACGCAATGCGTATGTTAGCTGTTGGCCAAAGATTAGTTAAGAATAGCACTTATAATGCACTTCAAGGTCAAACTACGGCTATGACTGATTATAATGTTTATGGCGCAACTGAGCGTGGCTTAACAGCCGGAACTGCTTATGATATTTTTTCTTAAGCACTATTTACAAAATCGTTGTTCTAGTGTATAATATTAGATATGAGCACGCCTGATTTAAAAACTCGTAATAATCCAGAGATTACACAGAAGTTGTCAGACGCACAAGCGATGTATCAAAAGAATGCGAGTGCTTATCCAGGCAAATCTGTGTATGGTGATACTATGTCTGTAAATGAGTACATGGACACTGTAGACAGAAGAAATGGAAAATCACGTTTATTTGCTGTTCAAACACCAGGGGAAAAGATTCAACAAGCTCAAGGTCCTCAAGGAATTAAGAGTCAGCAAACAAGCTTATTAACAGGAGGACAACAATAATGGGAGCACCTAAAATGCCTGCACCGGCACCTACACCAGCAGCACCTACTCAAGAAGAACCAGAAGTAACAGCTCAAATGCAAGAAGCTGAACAAACTAGAAAAGCTCAAATTTCTAACATGAGAGGCAGAACTTCTACAATTGGTACATCTACATTAGGTGATACTGGTGAGATTGAAGGTTTTAAAGTATCATTATTAGGCGGTAGATAATGGCATCAGAAGAACTGAAACGTAAATTACATAAAAGCTTTGAAACTGCTAAGAGAATCAGAGGACAGTCTGAAGATTTACTTCAAGAGTGTTCAGATTATCTTTTACCAGGAAGATACTCATTTCAGGCAGAGCGTTCACCTGGTGATTTTCGTATTAAAAAGATATATGATTCTACTGGGCCGAATGCGTTAATTAAAGCAGCTTCAGGTTTATACTCAAGAGCATCAAATCCTTACTCGAAATGGTTTAATATGGGTTTGATGTCTAGTCATGTTCCAGTTCAGAATTTACCACCAAATATTAGATATTGGTTAGAAGAAACAGTTAATATATTACGTGGTATGATGGCTAAGCCTATCGCACCCGTAATGTATCAAGGCTATTTAGACGCATTAGGTTTAGGAACCTGCGTTTCATATATTGAAGAAGACGATATTAGTATCTTTAGAGGTAAAGCCATTCCTTTAGACCAAGTTTATTTCTTAGAAGGTCCATTTGGAAAAGCTGATACAGTATTTAGACACTATAAAATGACAGCTCGTCAAATCATGGCAGAATTTGAGGACGGAAATATCCCGGCCTCTGTACGTACAGCAATGATTGACGACCCAGAAAAGCAATTTAAAATAACTCATGCAACGTATCCCAGACCAGGAAGAGAAAGAAATCCGGACATGAAAGATACTGACCCGATGTCTTTTCCAATTGGTACAATGTATGTTTTAGAAGATGACTGGGATAATCCTATATATGAATCCGGTTATCATGAAATGCCTTATGCAACATTAAGATTAGAAAAATTACCAGGAGAGATTTGGGGTAGAGGACCGGGATTAAGCGCATTGCCTGATGTGAGAACATTAAATGAATCAATGCGTTTAATTCTGGATGCAAGCCATATGGCAATTAGACCGCCGATGGATGTACCACATGAAGCTTATATTACACCATTCATGTTAACACCTGCAGCAATGAACATTAACCAGGATATGAGTGGTCGCAAAGCTACTCCAATGAACACTGTGGGTCAATTACAAATTACGTATCAAATGCTTGAAGAGCGAAGAGCAGCAGTACGTGAAGCATTCTTTAATGACCAATTACAGTTAACTGGTGGACCAGATATGACAGCTTATGAGGTTAGTAAGCGTTCAGAGCAACAAATGATTTTAATGGGTCCATGGCAAGGTCGTTTAGAACTTGAATATTACGAACCGATTATCAATCGTTGTTTTGCGATTGCAGCTAGAGCAGGCGTTTTACCACCGCCACCAGAGGAGTTGATGGATGAAAAACATGGCTTGTCTCAATACTACTTATCATATGAGTCTCCATTGGCGAACGCTCAGAGATTACTCGATGTACAAACAATCGATAACACTAAAGCATCTGTGCTTCAGACTGCTCAAGCAGGTATACCGGTTACTGACTTGTTTGACTGGGATAAGATGGAAATTTCTAGAGCAGTTGCTTTGGGATTACCAAGTGAGTGCATTAAAAACGTCGATGAAGTTCAAGCGGGTCGTCAAGCACAACAAGAACAAGCGCAACAAGCGCAAGCTATGCAGAAACTGCAAAGTATGGCGGCCACAGCTAAAGATTTAGGTGGTGCTCCTCCAGGAATTCAAGAAGCATTACTTGGGCCTTCAAGTGAAATGATAAGTGGAGCTCAGCAATCACAACAAATGCCACAACTAGTTATGCCTGAAGAAATTTAGAGCAAACTATTTACAAATATCAAGGAGTACGTTATAATGAATATAAAGGACATACCAGCGAATATCCTAAGTCTACTCACGAGGGGAGTAAATTATAAGACAGTAAAAGCTTATAAAGATACTTTTAATAGTGAAGCAGGAAAGATAGTATTTCGAGACCTAGCAATTAGATTTAGATTAGCGGATGTTTGTGAAAATCAAATAGACGAAGGTGGACGAAGAGTAATGTTGTTTATTTCTACAATGTTAGGACTAGACCCAAGAGACTTCAGCCAAATCTATAAAGGAGAAGAATAATGACAGATGGACAACCAGGACAAAATCAAGCAGGAGCAACTGCAGAAGGAAATGCTCAAGACACTGGATTTAACGTCACTTTCGACGAAGGAAATGCAGGTCAACAAGGAGCTGACAGTGGCAACAATGCTAATTCTGAGGGAGCTAATAATGGCCTCGGAGAAGGTAATGATAACACCGGAACAACTGATGCTTTTGCTTGGGTACCAGAAGACTATAGAGAAGAATTTAGAAATGATTCAACTCTAAATCAATTCGCATCACAGGACGCGTTTATTAAAGCTATGTTAGATGACCGTAAGGCTAATGGCACAGCTATTAAACTCCCCGGTGAAGGTGCAACAGATGAAGAATGGGGTAAATTTTATGACCGCTTAGGTAGACCCGCATCATCTAATGATTACGGTTTATCAAAAGATATTCCAGAAGGTTTAGATTTTAATGAAGAATTTTATAATGAATTCACAAAAGAAATTTATACAGCTGGACTTTCTAAGAAACAAGCAACACAAATTTACAATTGGTATAACAATAAAAGTGCTGAGATGGCAAAAGACATCGATGCAAAGATACAAGCAAGCTATAAAAAATCAGTTGATGATGCCGTAGCAAGCTTGAAAAAAGAATGGGGAACTGATTATCAGCAGAATTTGGATAGCGCAGTAGCGATGGCTAACAAATTCTTAAGCCCAGCAACTAAACAATATCTGAATGCCACTAAGCTTGGCAACAATCCATTGTTGATTAAAGATTTTTATAATCTTTCAAAACAAGTTAGCGGAGCGCAGATGAGAGGGGAAGGACCTTCTGGCAACATATCGTCTTTAGCAGAATTAGAAGCGAAGATGGCCGCAAATTTAAGAGCTCCTGATTATACAACTAACAGACAGCTCCAACAAGAAAACAAAGACATCGCTAACAAGATTGCTCAATTACAGAGCAGAGGCTAAAAAGGAGAACTAAACTATGAGTAACAACACAATTGAAAAATCGTTTGTCATAGAGTTTGGTAAAGAGGTCCACACAGTATTCCAAGATGCTGGACAAAAATTAGCTAACTGTGTTAGAACAGTAAGAAACGTAAAAGCTAAAGAATATGTTTTCCAAATCTATGGTAAAGGCGAAGCAGCAGACAAGTCTAGACATTCAAATGTACCATACATGAATGTTGACCACAACACAGTAACCTGCTATTTAAAATCTAAATACGCAGCTGAACCTGTTGATGACATTGATATGCTACAACAAAACTATGATGAAAAACGTCAGCTAGCAAAAACTTGTGCTATGGCATTAGGTAGAGCAGCAGATAAAATGATTTTAGACGCTGCATACACTACACCATACAAAATTGGTGTTAGATATGATGGCACACAAGCAGGCGCTTCAGCAGATGCAGGTATGACACTTGAAAAAGCTAAAGGTTTAAGAGCACACTTCTCTAGAAACTTTATCTTTGATGGTGGTGGTAAAAACTATGTATTTGTTACAGCTGATGCTTTCAACGACCTAACAACAATCGATGGCTTCTCTCGTTCAAACTACATTGACGATAAAGATAAACCATTCAAATTGGCTCAGTTAGAAGGTAAACGTTGGATGGGCTTCGACTGGTATACATGGGATTCATTGGGTGGTACAGCGACTATTGATTACAATATCGCATTCAATGAAAACTGTATCGGTCACGCAGTTGGTTTAGAGCCTACTACAGCAATCGAAAGACTACCTAAAGAAGATGCTTGGCAAGTTATGTCAAAAATGTTCATGGGTGCTGTGCTTATCGACCCAGTTGGTGTAGTAATCATCGAAACTCTAAAATCAACAAAAGCTTTAACACCAACAGCTTAATAGAGTAAATAAATCCAGGGAGCCTAAACACTCCCTGGGCTTATAAAATAGGACTTATAATCATAAGGAGAAACTAAAATGGCAGAAGTTTTTGATATAAAAAACCACAAAATCATTAACCAAGTAAGCGGTGTAACTCTTGCTAATTACATCGAGCCAGAAAAAACTTTAATTGCTGAAACAACAGCTGCAGGATTCTTCAATCCAATCGCAGACCAATTAGCTGTAGGCTCAGTAATTATTGCATCAGTTAACGACGGTATTGCACTTTTAGGTGTTACAGCTAATGCAGCTGGTGCAGTGACTGTTGCAACAATGGCTACTACTAAAGGTTAGTATAAACAAGGAGTAAAACAATGTTAGGACTTAATCCAGGCAAAGCAGAAAGACAAGTGCATGACGAGTATATGACTCGTTGGGTATATGTAACGAATGATACTGTAGAAGAAATTCTTAGCTGTGAGAATTATTTAGCTTATCTAAATCACTCTCCGGCTAAGATAGCTGCAGGGGATGAAATAGTAATTCTTTCAAAACCAGTGACAGGCGATTTTAGTAAGATTCTCTTAACTGTAGGATACAATCCAGAAGAAGACACTTTCTTCCCAATCTTCCTTACAAAAATAGATGTGTTAACAGGTCAAGTATCTATTTTAGCAGGTCTAGAAGAGTATCTTGATTTAGACGATGAAGGAGAAAATAGTGCAGACTAATCTTGAGGTTGCAAACAGCGCACTATATGATATAAATGTTGACCCATTGACAAGTTTTGACGACCCTAGTAAAGTTGCTAGGGTCATCAAAGCAAAATTTCAAGGTGTACTTGATGAAGTTATGAGTACAAATAATTGGAACTGCAATAGGGCTATAACATTAATGAACTACGCACAAGCAGATAATCTATTTGGTTGGCAATATGCTTACACAATTCCGAATGATTGTCTATATGTGAGAGCTGTTGCGCCATTAGATAGCTTAACTGCGCTAACCCCTGAGACCGTTAAACGTTTCACAGATTATAGTATGAATCAGACAACTAGTCAATTATACATGAAAAAAGGGAAATTGATTTATGCTAATGAACCTTATATGCTTTTAGTCTATAGCAAGACAGTTAAAGATTGTTCAGAATTACCATCATATGTAGCTAAGGCCGTTTCTAAATGTCTAGCCGCAGAAATTGCTTATGCACTTACACAAGATAGACAAATTAGAGCAGACCAGATAGGCCTATATGATGCTGCTTTACGTTCTGCAAGAGCAGCAAATGCTAGAGAAGAAAATGTTTATGTTCCAATCTCATCGTTAATTACATCAAGGGAGGGTTAATACAATGGCAGATTTGCAAATAAGCGGTTTACCAATGTATGCATCCTTCAACAGTGGTGAATTAACTCCATTGTTATGGGACAGGGTTAAATTTGAGCGTTACGCGCCAGGCGCAATGCTTTTAGATAATTTTATTGTTACAAAGCATGGTCCAATTTTTCATAGGCCAGGCTCATTATTTGTAAATTATGCTAAAAGAAATAATACTTTAGATTTTAATAAGGATAAAAAGCGTCTTAAAAAATTTGTTTTTAATAGAACACAAGTATTTATGCTAGAATTTGGGCATAAATACATTAAGTTTTATACGTATGACTCAGCAGGTGACCCAATTACAGTACAAAAAGACGGGGCTGATTATATTATAGAAACACCTTATAGAGCAGAGGACCTTCCAGAACTTCGTTTTACGCAGTCGATGGATACAATTTATATTGCGCATAGTCTATATCACCCACGTGTATTAATGCGTCATGCAGCAAGCGACTGGGAATTTGGTAATTTTAATAAACAAGATGGTCCATATGAAGTTGAAAATACAGACAAAAATAAAAAGCTCAAGGTTGGGGCAAAAACCGGAACGGGCGTAGCTTTAACAGCTACTTTTAACTGCTTTAATAAGAATATGGTGGGTCGAGTAGTGCGTTTGACACTTTCTAAAAAGCCCGGTTGGGGTGTAATTACTGCGGTCACAGACGCAAAAAATGCTAAAATTGACATTAAAAAAGAAATTGCAGATACCTCTGAGACAATTAGTTGGAGATTAGGCGCATGGTATGGTACTGAAGGTGCAGAGTCTACTGCACACTATCCTGCAGCAGTTGCATTTCACATGGAACGATTATATTTCGGCGGCGGTCTGTATACTCCTCAGACTGTTCAGGGAAGTCGGCCTGGAGATTTCCCTGTTTTCTCGCCGACTGATGATGAAGATTTAGTTACAGATGATATGGCAGTAATGTTTAGTCTTGCGACTGATGAACTTAACTCAATTGTATGGTTAAAATCTACAGATTCTTTATATATTGGAACAATTGGTCCTGAGTTTAAACTAACAGTAACTGGGTCTGAAGTAATTACACCATCGAATTTTCAATTTCAGCGTATTTCGAATTACGGTAGCTCAAGAGTCGAGCCACAATTCATCGGAAACTCAATTATATTCTCACAAAACTCTTTACGTACTTTGAGAGAATTAACTTATAACTTCTCAACAGATAAATATGTAGCTCAAGATATTTCAGTTTTAGGTGAGCATTTAACAGCTCCAGGCTTAAATAGTTTTAATTTCCAACAAGAACCACATTCAATCATTTGGGCAACACAACAAGTGCGTGAAAATCAGTTAGCAGATACGATAGAACGTGCTGGAGGCCGCTTAATTGGTTTAACTTATGATAAAGAACAAAACGTAATGGCTTGGCATAGGCATACAATTGGCGGAACTGAGGTGGAAATAGAAAGTGTTGAGTGTGTATTTAATGATACTATTCAACAAGACCAGGTCTGGTTCTGTTGCAGACGTAAATTGAATGGTCAATATGTTAGGACAATTGAAGTAATCGATAAAGATTTTCGTATGGAATCTCCATTAGAGGAAATGTATTTTGTAGATTGTGGTATTAAATATAATGCTTATAAATTACCTAAAGACAATGCAGATTATGGGCTAGGTGTTAAACATTTAAAAGGCTTAACCTGGCTCGCAGGTGAAAAAGTAAAAATTACAGTTGATGGAGCAATGCATCCTGATAAAATAGTCAATGCAGATGGTACTTTAAACCTAGACTATGAAGGAAAATTCATAACTGTAGGTCTATATGCACCGGCTAAATATCAGTCTTTATATTTAGACCCAGAGGCTGGTGGAACAAATTTTGCACAAGGACATATGCAGAACATACCGAAAGCGCTAATTCGTTTTTATCGTACAATGGGCGGGAAATTTGGTCCAACATTCGATAAACTGGAGCCGATTGAATATAGAACACCACAGGATGCAATGGATACGGCTGTTCCACTGTTTACTGGTGAAAAAACCGTACATTTCCCATCAGAATGGGCACATAATTCACAAGTATGTGTAGTTCAAGATGACCCGTTACCAATGACTATTCTTGCGATTCTTCCAGAAATTAAAGTTGTAAGATAACATTTACAATTTCAGAGTTCCGTGGTATAATTAAAGGAGGAGGAATAATCTTGATAGAAGTTGTACCATTTGAACCAGAGCATATATTTGGTATGAAGCCACTCATCAAAGACAAATATCTTGAGCACGCATTGCAAAATATGGAGTATTTGCAAAGTCTTAAGAAATATGGTGTGGCATACTCAGGCTTTACTAAAGACGGTGTTTGTGTAGGGGCCGCAGGTGTTCGTCAAATTAACTTAAAAACATTTGAGGGTTGGGCGATACTTTCTGAAGACTCACACAAGAATATTAAGTCTATTCTTAAAGCTGTAGATTTGTTTATTCAAAACTATTTTGAGTTTGATGTGGCAGATAGATTCCAGGCAACAGTAAGATTGTCTTATGAAAAGGGTCATAGATTTGCAAAACTATTGAAATTTGAACCTGAGGGCATTCTGAAAAACTACGAAGATGGTGAAGATTTTATGATGTATGCAAGGACAGATACATGGTTAAAATAAAAATTTATGGATTTCTTAAATATTGTTTATGGGGCTTATTTATTATAAGTCTTGCACCACCTGCTTACGCAGACCCAATCACTATATTGGCTGTTACGGGGGCTGTTGCAGCAATTGCCTCAACAGCTATTGGCGTAACTGCTACAATAGTGCAGACAAAGCAACAAAAAGCAATATCAAATTACCAACGACAAGTCAATGAACAAAATGCTAAAGCAAGTAGAGAAGCTGCACAAGCTAAAATAGAGAATCAAAGACGCGCTGCAAAGTTTACATATGGTACTCAACTAGCTCGTTTAGGTGGGATGGGTGCATTAGCAGAAGGTTCTCCATTAGATATTATGGGACAATCTGCAGGTCAACAAGAGTACGATAATATGGTAACTGAATATGAAGGTGAAGTTCAATCTATTCAGTTTCAGCAACAAGCTGTACTTAATAAGTATGAAGCAGATATTGCGCAATATAATATGGGACTTAATATAGCTAGTCAGGTTGCAAAAGGAGTAGCTTCAGCAAGTACTTCATTATTAGGTGGAGCAGGCGGTTTAGCAGCAGGTACTCCTACAGGTGTAACACCATCAATTACTGGCACAACTGGTGCTACAGGCGGAGCAGGTTATGCGGGTACTTTACCGCAATTATAAGGATAATATAAATGGAATTACCACAATATATACAAAAATTGAATCCATCTGCAGCTTTAATGAGTGATAGAGTCCCTAACGCTCGTTTATCTGGGGTTGAAGAGCTCTCAAAAACACTTACTGGGTTTATTGATGGTGTTAAAGAGTATCGTGATGAGCTTAATCTTGATAAGGCTAAAAAAGAATATGAATTATGGCTGACACAAGAGAAAGAGCGTTTTGCACAGAATACAACTATTGATAATTTAGAAACAGAAAGCTTAGCCTTTAATCAGAATGCAACAGCTAAGATTGACGAAGTATTACGAAATAATGGAATCCCCTGGACCAAGATGCAAAAAGCAAGTAATAAAATGCAGCTTGCATATTGTCCTAGTAATCTAAATTATTCAATTCAAATTGGCGAAAAGGTTAAACTTCAAGCTTATAACGCAGATGAAACAAAATATTTTAATGATATGGGAAATACTATATCAAGTGCCTCAGCTGTGCAATTAAAAGGTGCTGATGGTCATGCCTTCTTAACAAATAGCTTAGATGAAGCAGAGGCTTCTGTAGACAGAGCTATTGCTAGTGGTTATTTACCAGCTTCTGCAAGAGACTACGCAGTTATCAAAAAGAAGATGGATGTTACATCTATGTTTTTTGGTAGATTACTGAAGGAAGACCCACAAGCAGCATATGATTTTGTAACGCATAATTCAAAACAAGTTTTGGTTGGCCAAGCAGAGCTCTTTGAAAAACATGCACATACACCAACGTATCAAAAATATTACTCAAAGTCACAGGAAGGTTATAATATTTATCAAGGTGAATTAGCCACATTGACACAACAAGAACGTCAACGCTTAGGTATTAAAAATGTTTATGTCAATGATGAGCTTTCAACTAATTCTTATATGTATAATTTAGGTGCATTATTTGATGAGGCACAAGCACAGGGAATTACATTGGCAGAGGCTGTTAAGGACCCTAATATGTTAGCTAAATATGCGACACCATATTCTCCATTTTTTTCTAATTCATCGATTTACTATAATGGTGATACCGCAGATTTTGCAGGGCATTGGCGAGATGGTCAGTATATTCCAGCAAGTTTAACAAAAACTTCAGTATATTATGATAAAACATTAGGCTTTTTAAATCCAGCAACAATTAAAGCTGTTCAAGATGGTTATGCAACTTATGAGTCAGCTAATAGAAAAGAAAAACAAGCAGCAAGAACAAATGAAGCTGAAAAGATTTATCAGTTGAATAAGCAACTACAGGCAGATAATATAGTAGGTGATAACCCTACAAATGTTGTGTATACAACACCAAAGAATAAAGCGAATACAGCTCCAGACCCATACCAAGATGTACCTATGCCTACTAAATTTTTAAACACAAAAGAGATTAAAGAACTTATAAAACAAGAGGCGAAAGCTCAAGGTGTACCAGTAGAGGCAGCAATGGCATTATTTGAAAGAGAATCTGGATTCAACCCTAAGGCCCGTGGAGCAGCTGGTGAATATAGTTTAGGTCAATTAATGCCTGCTACAGCTCAAGCATTAGGTGTAACTAATCCATGGGATAGCTTACAAAATATCAGAGCCTCACTTAAGTATTATAAGCAAGCTTTAAATAAAGCTGGAGGGGACCCAGTGCTTGCGTATGCTGGATATAACGGCGGTTTAAAGTCTATTGATGTATATAGAAATAAAAAAGGTAGTAAACAATTAAATAATAATGTTAGTGGATTTAATACAATTTATGTAAGGTATAAAAATGGAAATGGAACAAAATAATCTTTCGTTTAATAATGAACAAAATACTAATATCGCACCAGCAAGTCAAACTGGTCAAAATTTTGTGCCTACAGAACCATTAGAGCAGGCGGCAAATACTGCCGGTGAAACTACGCAAGAGACTCATGAAGGCCCTTATGTGGCCAGCGCAACAGCTATTCCGGCCCAAAAACAATTGCCTGCAGATACTTATATTTATGCTAATACATCAAATTTAGGTGGGGTTATTCAACACACGTCTAAACAATATAATATTGACCCACATAAATTAGAAGCTTTAGTAAATACCATCAGAAATAAGAAAGCAAACTTATCTGGATTTTATGATATGCAAGTAGGTTATTATCCAGGTATGTCTGCAGAATCATTCGTAACGAATTTAGGTCGTGTTGCAGATTTAAGCAATACTGTATCTGAGAAAAAGCGTCAGGATGCAAAATTACGAGGCGAAGAATTTACTGGTGATGGTATTGATGTATTAATTGATTCCCTGCAATCGATAGACGGGGAGCACGAAGGTAAGTTTTACTATTATGAAGCATTAAATGCAATACAGGAAGCAGACCATATTCAATTTGATACGCCTACATTAGCAGAGTATTATGAGACTTTAGTACGTAGTGGGGTAGATAAATCTAAGGCATGGACCCAAACCATGACTAAACAAGATGAATATCGTAAAGCTCAAGATACAAGAGCAGTGTATCAAGACTTTCAAGCTATGATTACTCCTGCAGAAATGCAGCAATATGTTAATAATTTATATGAACAAGTGCAAAATGCTACAGATGCTGATACTAAACTTCGTACATATGCACAATATGAAGCTGCAAGCAAGCTTGCTAAGTCTTATGCGGAAGCTTATAAGAATGACCCAGCTACATATTTTCAAACTAAAGACCCTTCATTTAATGCTATTTTAGCTGAAGCAAGCGAATCTGGCAGTTTTGCAGATGTAGTTAAAGCTCTAGATGAGCGCTATGATGAATATGGGGTTCAGTACTCAGATAGAAAATATCTTCGTAAAGACCAAGCAGAAGCAATTGCTAAAGAAATTAATACCTTTATTAACACTGACCCTATTAAAGCACAAGCAGCAATAGTAAGTCTAAATCAAACTTATGGTATTCATGCTAATAAAGTTATTTCACAGCTTATTGCCGATGAAGAAGTACCTGCTGCAGCTAAATTATTAATAGAAGGTGCGCGTACAGGTTCACCTAAAACTAATGAAGCTGTTATTGATATGATTAAACATAAAGCAACTCTAGGGAAAAACTTTGATATGGAGATGCTAGGTGCGCCTGATTCATCTTCAGCTAAAGCTTTACGTGATAAATTAGAATTACAAGTCGCGGAGTTACCTGGTGTAAAAGCTCTATCAAAACAATTTAATTTGACTGGTAATGTTGCTGGCCAACGTGAAATGATTCAATATTATGGAGATATGGCTGCATACTATAAATTTAAAAATCCACGTATGTCTGATAAAGATATTGCAAAATTAGTTCAGAAAGATTTAATATCTACAATCTACGCATTTGATACGGATAACCGTATAGCATTACAACATAGAACATTAGATGGCAAGCCTATTCTATATAATGGTTATAATGCAGAACAAGCTAAAGATTACTTAAGCAATCGTAAATTCACTGGCCAAAAGATTAGTATTGGTGCTTTATCACAAGACGCTAGTGAACAGTTATTAAGAAATTCAGATAAAATTAGATATATTACATTAGACCAATATACAGTTCAGCCAGTATATGATGATGGTAATGGAACTGTTCAAGCATTATTTACTGGAACAGGTGAAAATCGTAAAGCAATGACGATTAATTTAAAAACTTTAGGTGATGAAGATATTCTTGGTGTATTTGATGCACGTGATAATGCACGTAAATTATATAAAACTCTTAATCAATTAGTTAACATTCCTACACCATATGAAATGGCTCGTTTAGGTGCTACATTAGACGATAACTCTGCTAATGCTATGAAAGCTTTACATACTTTAGGCTTCCAAATAGACAAGTTTGACACAACAAAACCATTCGCAGAGCAATTTAATAGGTCAGAAATGTCTCCACGTCGTATACAAGCTATGTCTACACTACTTAAAAAGCAGGTGGAATTTGAGCAAGAGCTTAAAGTATACGAACGTATGAAAAAAGTTCAACGTAATAATGCACGACCAAGACTAATCGCTGCTGAGTTAGTAGGTCCTTTCTTACATACAATGTTAATGCCACCAAAGAATGGCGAAGAAAGCTCCTTAGAAAAAAGATTTAAAGCCTATGAGCGTGATAAGCAGGCTTTATACCCAGAGCTAAAAGCCCAACGTGTAAAATTACAGATGATTGAGAAAACAATCATGAATGAAGCAGCAATATATTTAAACTATAAAGGTAAATTACCAAATAATCCATTAACAAAAGAGATTCATGAACATAATTTAATGGATAAAGTTCTATGGGGAGGTTACGGTTACTAATGGTATCATCATTTCAATTCGGTTTTAATCCAAATCCTATAGAACAAACTAAATATTCAACACCAGGCGCAATGGAGCAAGCAGGTTTAGAAGACTTAAAAGCTCCCTGGGCCACTTCAGTAGTTCCTGCAATATGGAAGAACACTGAAACAACAGGCGATATTTTTAAAGGCTCAGAAAATATTTCAAATCTGAATACTGAAGCATACGAAAAGGGGGAAGAGCGTTTATCTGCAGCTGAATTAAACGCGATGTATCCACATATGCACTTTGACACTTCACAGTATGCAGGTACTGCTAAGTACATGGCTGAGCGACAATCACGTATACAAGATTTAGAATGGTTAAAAGAGCATTCATCTGTTAAAGCTCCAGGCGCAATGTTTTTACCCGAGCTTGGGTCTTATATTGCAAAGTCATTCACAGACCCTACAGAGCTGGCTTTAATGATTGGTACTGCTGCCTTAACTGAAGGTGCGGGCTTATTAGCTCCACAGTTAGCTAAGTTCACCGGAACAGGCCTTGCCTATAAAATGGCTGGTATGGCTATGCCAGAAAATTTATTAGTTGCTCAAATGCAATCAGCTTATTTACCATTATCTGCGCGTACAACTGGTCGTTTCGTCCAAGGCTTTGCAGAAAACGCTATTAGTAATGCAGCAATTGAACCATGGATAGCTTCATCGAGCAAAAGATTAGGTGATGATTATACAGCTATGAGCTCTGTAATGAATGTGTTAGTAGGTGGCTTAACTGGTGGAGTATTCCATACTGCAATGGGTGCTGCTGCAGACCCATTCACAAGAATGACGACTGAAAATAAATTAAAAGCCGCTGCAGAATATTTAGCTTTACGAGCTAATGGTGAAGATGGTCTAATGGCTGCAGCACAAAATGTGCTACCAATATCTTCACTTTCAGCACAAGATATTTATGCAGCTAAAAATGTTACTATAGCCAAGAGTGCTGATGGACAATATGTGGCTAAATTTACTGATGAACAAGGCCTACTACGTAATGCAGAAGGTATAACTGGCAGAACCCCTGGAGATGCTATCAGAAATCTTCAATATACTTATGCTACAAAGATGAATGACTCTATTCTATTTCATCAATTAAATAAAACTTATGGAACAGTTACACCAGCTAAAACAGCTGGTCGTAATGTAAATCCATTTACAGGGGATTCTAAATTAGCTTCCGTTAAAAGTACGACTACTGTTAGAAGAGGCACAAGTAAATACAAATTAGACTTTGAATCTCCAGCAGATAGAGTATTTTATGCGATTAATAAGATACTTTACAAAGACAAAAATAAAGGAAAAAGCTTCAGTGAAATAAAAGAACATAAAGAAGCATTAATGGAAGCTGTAGAATGGATTACGCAGAACTTAGGCGATACTACAGAAGCTGACATACGTTCTCATGCAATGCGTGTAGCGAAACATATTACTAAGCATGCAGATAAAGCTTTTATGGGTAATGACCCAGCTAAAGGAATTAAGATTCCTGCAATAATTAAGACTACTGATTTTGATGTACAACCAGAATTCTTATCAGCAGACTCATGGAAAAAGAGACTTAACAAACAAAAAGAAATTCTTTTGGGTGCAGATAAAGAGGCTGCAATAAATCTTTTAGGCGAGATTTATAATGCAGATAGAGAAGTTTATAAAGCACGTTTAGAAAGTTTAAAAACCGCGCGTGGCGAAATTCAGAAGCTTATTAGTGCAACAGATGAACAATTGAAAGCATTTTCAAAACGTGATTTAGCGCGTAAAAATATTGTAGATTCTATTAAAGCTGCAAGTAAACATATAACAGATGAGCAATTAGCGCAATATCTTTATATGCTAGATGTGGTTACAGGTGATTTTGCACGCTTTATAGAAGATAATAATATTTCGTTTGTAGCTACAAAAGAGCAGCAAGCTAAGACGGAACAACGCCTTAAGCAAACTGTATTAGAACGTAAAAGTAAGCGTAAAGGGCTAGAAGACCCATTACAATTTTATAAAGCAGCGCCAGAAGAAATTATGGAAGATTCATTTACTGTATCAGAAATGAGTCTATATGGCAATGCTATTGATGCCGTAATTGAAGCTAAAACTGGCAAATATGATTTACAAGCAGCTTTAAAGCAAGATTTTGAAGAATTGTCTGAAGCTGACCAACAAATGTTAGAAGGTTTAGATATAGCTGTAGAACACAGTCATTTAAAAAGTGATACTCGATTATTTAGAGGATTGACTAGACACGAAACGCTAGCAGTTTTAGGCACAGATATTAAACCTGGTATGGTTATACAATCTAAAGGTTTTTTAGGAACTTCTTTTGATGAAATGCAGGCAGATAGATTTGCATCTGCTGGACAAACAGATGAAGGACGTGCAGTACTGCTAGAAGTTCGAGCTCCAAAAGGGTCTTATGCTTTAGATGTAGATGCTGCAATTGCATTAAATCATAAGAATTCTTTAAAACATAACTGGTCAGAGCAGATTGCTAAAGCTGAAACTATTGACGATTTAGACTCACCAGAGTTCGACGATATTTTATTTGGAGATTCTGATGACCTTACATTTACCTTAGGCGTTATGGAAGGTGAAATTATTTTACCGCGTGAAATGGCGCTTAAAGTATTAGAGGTTAAACAAGAAGGCAATCAACAACGTGTAATAGTTACGCCGGATGCAACATTAAATAATATATATGGAAGCAATATTTTCAGAGACAATGTCGATTTATTCTTCAACAAAGTTCAAGAAATGAATACTAATTATAAAATGCAGCTCGACCAATTACAAATTGGTTCTCCAGAACATAAAGCAGTAGCTACTGAAGCTTTCTTTAATGGCTACATTTTATCGGATGAAACTATTAATGCTTATCCAGAGTTGAGAATTGCACGTGATTTAACACAAGAAATTCCAGGTACATGGCTGATGCAAGCTACAAATAAAGAATCATTAGCAAATAGAATTGTTGGTGAGTTCATGCAGGATGTACCATTAGAGGACTTCCAAAATCAATATGGCTATAACTATGTATACGCATTAGGTAATGGTCGATATACTAAATCCCCAGCACTTGCGATTGCAGAAACGGGGAAAGCTGTGTTATATGAACTCGGAGCAGGCCCACGTTATAGATTAGACTTGGAAGGCTCATTAACGAATATTAAACCCGTTATTGATGAGTTATTAAAATGGGAACCAGCTTTACAGACATATTTATCGAAAGGTCCTGAAGCACAAATGCAGGTTTTACAACGCTTAGCTGTGGATGCTATTAATTTTGTAAATACTTCAGGTATGTCTTTCTTGCAGTATTTAGATGCAATGAATTTAACAGACCGTAAGCAAATTAAAAAGCAGACAATGTGGTCTCGTTTAAGCGTTAATAATGAAGAAATTATTTATCCATTACAAAATATTCCAGGGGAAATTAAACAAATTGGAGAGGTAAAACTTTTTGAAGGAATGAACCCTGCTATGATGGATGCACTTGATGCAGAAGCAATTTATAAATCTATTATTAGTGGTGAAATTAATAAGGTTGAAAATCTTCAAACAGAAGTAGTTAAACTTCAGAAAGAACAAAATAATCTTAAAAAACAAAAGCCTACCCAAGAAACCACACAAAATCAGCTAGATACACAAGTAAAAACACAAGCGAAGAAACTTAAAAAAGCGAAAAACGAAGTAGAAAAAGCGAAAAAAGTACGAGAAACTAAAATAAATAATGTAAATAAGAAAGCTGAGCCTTATAACGCGGTTGTTAAAGGTGCAGTTGATGTAGGCACAGAAGGTAAATATATTGTGTCATTATTCCAAAATGCAGATATATCTACATTAGTTCATGAGACAGCTCATATCTTTAGACGTACTGTATTAGATGCTGATATGCTTGAGCAAGCTGAACGTGCATTAGGCGTTAAAGATGGAAAATGGACTGTTAAAAATGAAGAAGATTTTGCAGTTGCATTTGAGAAATATTTAGCTGAAGGTAAAGCTCCAGTTAAAGGTTTGGAAGCTATGTTTGAAGCATTCAAATCATGGTTAACTCAAATCTATATGAAGTTATCTCAATCTCCAATGGAACAAGATTTCTCCCCAGAGATTAGAAAGGTATTTGACCAATTATTTGCAGAAGAACGCGTACGTATGGCAGAACAAGCCGGACTTGGCCATGAAAGCGTTACAAAACAAATGTATCAAAATGCTTTAACACAGCATAAAGATAGTTTAGCTCAAATTAATAAAACTATCAAAGATACAGAAGCATTGATTAAAGATGACAGAGTACTTGACCAAGCTACTTTTGCGCAATTCCAACAAGAAAAATTAGCACGTATTCAAAGTAAACTGAATATGTTAGATACGCCAGACACATTGACACCGGACGAAATTCGTGATAAAATGAAAGAAGTAAGCAATGAAGTACGTAGAGCAGAAAATGAATATGCAGAAGTTGCTGAAGGTCAATTCCAAAAGAACCAAGAATTCAAGAGTGATGATATAGCTTTCTATGAAAATGAATTAGTTCTTGCAGAAACTGGCTTAACTACTTACGCAAAAACTTTAGGTCTAACTGATGAACAAATTAACTTATTATTGAATGAAGTTACAGATGACTTAAATATTGCGAAGCTAGATGAAGAAACAATGGCAAATGACATTTTAGAAGGTGCTTTACGTGAGTTTGGTGATTGTGCCAGAGGAGAATTATAATGGCAAATAATAGAGTATGTAGTATAGCTTTCAGGCAAGCGTTACAGGAAAAATTAGGCTATTCAATAGCTGATATTGATAAATTACGTAAAGAATATTTTGACACAGTGAAAGAGGTCAATGCACAATATAATAAATATAAAGCCTCTGATGCTTATGATGAAGCTGTTAAACAGATGATGGGCGCTCGTAAAATTAAAAATATGCAGAAGCGTAGACAGGCTTATAATAATTTAGAAAAGCGCTTAACTATAGAACAATACATAATTAAAAACTATCCAGATGATATGCAAACTGGCGTAGACCGTTTTATGCAATTAGTGCATTACTCTAAAGAAGCTAAAGCTAGTGGGTATTTTGCAGATTTTCAACATCGTTTATTAGGTCGTGATGGTTTTGGAGAAGACTATTCGGGCTTCTTAAGCAGTGGTAAATATGATAAGCTAATTTTTGAAGAGCTATATTATATGGATAATCCAGAAGCAGTAGCTCGTGATAAACATTTACAGCATAAAGATGGCTCATTTACAGGAGACCCAATTGCTTATCGCTTAGCTGATATTATATTTAAAGCTCAACGTATTGCGGTTCAAGATGCTATTGATGCCGGGGCCGATATTGCTTTAATCCCCGGCTATATGACTAAGCAAACGCACAGTATGGATAAATTCTTACATAAGCAATTTGGTAAAACTGAAGCCGAGAAAAAAGCAACATGGAAAAAGACTATTATGCAGTATTTAGATACTGAAAAGACTTTTAAGGATTTACCAGCTGATATGACTCCAGACCAAGTATTAGATGGTATCTGGGAAAATATTACTAAAGGAAAGCATTTCGCTTATATGCCAGAAGAAATCTCATTTATACCTGGTAAAAATATTACAAAGAAGGCTGCAGCTGAAAGAAAGTTATTCTTTAAAAATGGTGCAGCAGCATTTGAATATAATAAATTATATGGTGCAGATAACCTGCGTGAAACTGTATTATTCCAATTAGAAAATATGGCTAATACAACGGTGTTATTAAATTATATGGGAACAAATCCACGATATAATTTTGAGTCTGTATTTAGAGAATTACATCGTATAGCAAGAGAAACTAATCATGCTAAAAATCTAAACTATCTAAAGAAAGGTGCAGGTGCTGAAGCGCCTTCATTAACTGAATCTGCTAACAATCAATTAGCGGAGCTATTAGGTGAAACTCGTATCCCTGGAAATGTGACTGTTGCAAAAATAAATTCTACGCTGCGCTCAATGAATAACGTAGCTTTTCTAGGTGGTTCATTAATTACAGCATTTATGGATTTAGCATCTTCACCAACTGTTGCACATTTACAGGGCAGGGGATTTTTAGGTTCTTTCTTAGATGCTGCAAAAGGCGTAGCGGGTGTTTATCGTCAGCCAGTCTATAGAGAAATGCTTGAAAGTGTAGGCTTCATAGGGGATGCTTTCTTAGGACAGATTGCTGAAAAATTTAGTGGTGAAATTGGTCCTTCTCGACAAGCAGCTTATACTACAAATAAATTCTTCCAATTAAATGGTTTACGTTGGTGGACAGACGCTGTTCGTGCAGCGCATACTTTAGGTATGTCTAGAGACTTAGCTAAATATAGCAATTTAAAATTTGATGAACTAAATGTCAATACCCAAGACTTTCTGAAGCGCTTCGATATTACAAAAGAGGATTGGGAGATTCTTAGAGCATATGGAGTTAAAACCGCGAATAACGGTGATAGATTCATGTTGAATGAAGCAATAGCGCAGATTCCAGACGATACTATTGCTAAGATTTATGATATTCGTGTAGAAAAATTAAAAAAGAATGAAGATTCTGCTTCAGTAGCTAAAGCTGCAAGAATATATGAAAAAGCTGTTTCTTCTAAACGCTTAGCTTTATCTGAAAAATTACGCACAGCTCTTTTAGCGGCAGGTATGGAAACAGTGTTACTACCTACTGTAACTGAAACTGGTTTTGCTAAGCAAGGAACATCCCCTGGAACTATGAAAGGTGAAGCAATACGCCATTTAATTCAATTTAAACAATTTCCACTTGCATTATATAATATTATCCTTAAAGGTATTAAGCGTGAGTATTTAGAAGCAGGCCCAATGGAAGCTATTAGAACAGGCGCGGTATTTATTACGGGCATGATGGCTATGTCATACTTATCGATGACTATTAAAGACTTATGTAATAATAAAACTCCACGAGATATAACTGACCCTAAAGTATTGGCAGAAGTTTTGATTAGGTCTGGTGCGTTAAGTATTTATGGCGATATTCTTCTAAACGATAATTCCAGAAGTCCTTATGAAGTGATGGGAACTTTATTAGGCCCTACAGCGTCGAGTGCTGGGGAATTATTACAAATAGCTTCTAAAGCAGCTTATAATGGGGATAACGTGATGGATGATTTAGTTAGATTTGGTGCGCAACGAGCTCCGGCTGTAGGTGTATTATCTCCACAGACAGCAGTATTAGCTTATGCAAATTTATTCTATGTCAAACCATTCTTAAATTATTATATTTATGACAACATAAACGAAATGATAAATCCTGGATATAACGCACGTAACAGAGCAAGGCTCATAAAACAAGGACGAGATTTCATTATAAATCCTAAATACTAGTTCACAAAATTGACTTTATATGTTATAATAAAGTAAAGGGGGAAACCTATAAATGATTGAAAATACTAATACCAAACAGTTTTATCCAGGACCGATATTAAATAATACTTTAGAAATTACTGACTTTTTATTTAATGACGCTGAACAAATTAAAATTACTCATTCAAAATTAAATGAAGAAGGTATTCTCGTAGACGTAGACTTAAATTATCCTACAGATTATGAAGTAACAAAAGTTTTGCCTTCAGATATTAACGCAGCTGAGGCAGCTTTAACAGCATCTACAGGTCAGGTGCTTTTAAAAAATGTAACGGTTTTAGCAGGAGAGAAATTAACTGTTTATCGATTATCTCAAATCATTCAAGACAAGGATTATCCCCGTACAGGTGCATTTCCAGCAGCTACACATGAAGGTGCATTAGATTATCTTACAATGCAGAATCAAGAGCAAAGAGAAGAGATTGCTCGGTCTTTAAAAGTGCCTATATCAACGCCTAATTTTAATGCAGCAGTACCTGTACCACTACCTAATCGTATTTTGCGTATTAATAATGATGCTGCTGGTTTTGAATTTGTCCCTTATGATTTGGATGAAAGATTAGATACTTTTGAAGATACGATAGAAGAGACTATAGTGACTAATCAAGCGAAAATTGAGGCTGATTTTAATAGTTTTAAAGTTGAAACAAACAATACGCTTTCTGAGAATAAAACAGAATTAGAAGGTATTATTGCAGATAATAGACAAGAAGTTT
Source organism: Lachnospiraceae bacterium (assembly GCA_017555455.1). Taxonomy (GTDB): domain Bacteria; phylum Bacillota; class Clostridia; order Lachnospirales; family Lachnospiraceae; genus SFDP01. Next base: position 310 of record JAFZGJ010000081.1, on the reverse strand, counting down.
TAGATATTCAATCAGATTATCAAGAAGAAATGGACCTCAAATTTCAAACTGTGTCAGATGCAGCAGATAAAATAAACGAGCTTGAAACTGCGGTTGATACCGCTGTAGCGGCCGCAACTACAGCTGTAGAAAGTGTACAAAATATTGAAGAGACTAGTGACCAATTAAAAGAAGAAATCATTCAAGAAGCTGAGACACAGTTAGAGAATATTAAAAGTACTGGTTTTTATATGCGCAATGATAATCTGTATTTTATCAACTCCAAAGGAGAAGAAGAAGAATTCAGAGCTGGTGGTGGGCTTCCAATGTT
>JAFZGJ010000080.1 GCA_017555455.1 Lachnospiraceae bacterium | reverse complement strand
TGGGCAAAATGGAACTGATATAGGATTTGCAACATTTAACTGTTGGTTTCATAAATTATCGGGTGTGCATATGACAATTTACACAATCACGGACTGGTTAGGACTTATTCCATTAGTTGTTTGTATGATATTCGGTGGGATTGGATTTGTTCAATTAGTTAAGAGAGGAAGTCTGTTTAAAGTGGATTACGATATTATATTCTTGGGGATATATTATGTTATAGTGATATTTGGCTACCTTATCTTTGAAATGATTCCTATCAATTATAGACCAATACTTATCGAAGGATTTATGGAGGCTTCGTATCCATCATCAACAACAATGCTGGTATTAAGTGTTATGCCAACGCTTGTTTTTCAAGTTAATCGTAGATTAAAAAATACTGTAGTCAAAAAAATTGTTAGTATTCTAACAGTCATTTTTTCTGCATTTATGGTAATAGGAAGATTGGTTTCAGGTGTTCATTGGTTTACGGATATCGTGGGTTCTATTATGCTTAGTGCAGGGTTATTTTATATTTATAAAGCAGTTGTTTTGTTGTATTACAAAGATGAAAGATAAGTTGGAGGTTCTAACGTGGAATTTCATGAAAAACTTCAAGAACTCAGAAAAAATAGAGGGCTTACACAGGAAGAATTAGCGGAGGCTTTATATGTATCCAGAACTGCCATTTCAAAATGGGAATCCGGAAGAGGATATCCAAGTATTGACTCGTTAAAGGAGATATCGAATTATTTTTCGGTAACAATTGATGATTTGTTATCGGGAGAGAAAGTGCTTTCTATTGCTGAAAAAGAAAATAAATCTAATATTCGAAGTATGTGTGACTTACTATTTGGAATAGTAGATATATTCTCGTTTATACTTATTGTTTTACCGTTTTATCCAAATACAATTGATGGATATATCGGTTCGGTAAATCTGTTTGCTTATACAGAAACAAGTTCAACAAATCGATTAATTTACTGGCTATTGTTTGTTTCACTTATTGTGACTGGAATTGTAAAAATATTACTAACAAAATTCAGACCTGAAAAAAAGCATAAAATATCAACAGATATTTCAATGGGACTTAACATAGCGATTGTATTATTTTTAGCAATGACAAGAGAAGCATATGCTATAACTGTGGCGTTTCTATTATTAGTAATAAAAGGAATACTGCTTTTAAAATATGTAAAGACAGGTGGTTAATTGGTTGTGATACTTTCTGTAATGGCTATTGTTTGAAAAAGATGTTCTATCTTGACACAAAATTTCGGTAATGATGTTGTTGAAAACAACAAAGTGTTGGAGAAAATAACGGTGACACAGATTTGCGAATTATTTATGCGAGTGTGGATAAGCAGTGATTTCCTAATTCCATCCAGAGAATTTGCAAAAATAGCATTGCAGTTGTGTGAAAAAGCAACTTCATAAATACATTAAGAGAAGGCGAAATATTATTATGGGTGAATTTGTAAAATTGAAAGAGGGCAATCTTGAAAAGATTCGTGATGTCAATGAACGCCTTGTTTCTTACAACGTGGAGATAACAGAAGTTACAGGCGGTACTTTCTGGAAAGCTTATACGGATGCTCAGATTGATGGGACTGAACAGGTTCCGCCACCGGATTTTAGCAAAGGAGGTAACCCACTTGCTGCTATGCATCAGTGGTATGATCCGATTGATACTACCAATCCTCGTCTTAGAAAATTAGCAAAAGAATTGGGTAGTTGCTGGGTACGTGAAAATTATCCGGAATGTCTTATTGTAGGACCTAGTGATACAGATCCTATGGCTATGCAGGTAGATCCGGATGGAAAACCATATCTATGGGATCAGGATGGTGGTTCTGCAGGTATTGCGGAAGCATTACCATACTGTTCAACAGGAGAGTTATTAGATGGATGTACGGAAAAATTAGATGTATTTAGTTATCACTATTATAATGGCGTATCAGAACGTATGGCAGCTATGATGCCATCTGCATTTATTCCGGCAGAAGGTGCAATGAGTGAAGAATATTTAGGAATGGCAGGGGTTTGTGCAAGCTGTTTTGCTTTTTACAGAGACAGATACTGTCCGGGTGCACATGTATTTGCACATTCACGCAAAGATGGAAAAGACGGTGTTGCGTATCTTGTAATTAATACATCATGGACAGAAGCTACTACAGTAGAATTGCCAAAGGCAGCAGAGGTATATGCATTAACCGGAAATGGCAAGATGCGTTCACGTACCATGCTTTTAAATGGTAAAGAATTAATTCTTGGTGAAAATGATGAAATTCCGGAATTAAACGGAGTTACTATGGAGGGTACAGTAGAGGTTGCTCCCGGTGGATGTGTATTCTTTGTGTTATAAATAGGTTTTAATGCACATTACTCATGATAATGAGGGGCTGTTGCTTTGGGCAACAGCCCCTTTGTCAATGCTTAAATAGGAGTAGGCAAAATGCTTGTACATTTAAATTGACCATAAAGTCAAAATATAGTATTCTTTAACCAGATAAATTGACTGCGTAGTCGATGGAATTGCAAAAATTTAACTTATATTATTAAAGAATCACAAAAGACATTTCGGAGGTGTTTCATGTCGCTGGAAACATTTGAAAATTTACCCGCTCATAAGAAGGAACTGATTTTATCAATAGGAATAAAAGAATTTTCTTTAAAATCTTATAAGGATGTAAGCACAGATGGTATTACAAAAAAGTGCCAAATTTCCAAAGGGATTTTATTTCACTATTTTGGTTCTAAAAAGCAATACTACCTTTATTGCCTGGAAAAAGCCATGGAACGTTTAGTGTCAAAAACAGAAAATGTAATGAAAGGTGATTTCTATGAGATTTTGTTTTCAAGTATGAATCGGAAAATAGCTATATGTATGCAGTATAAGGACGAGATGCATATGGTAAATATGGCATCCCGTGACGCAGCTGTAGAAATTGCAGATGGGAAGGCGGAAATCATGCAAAGGTATAGAAACAGTATTCAATTAGAATCTGACGAAATCCTTAAAATGGCAGTTGCTACACTGGAATTTAAAGATGAAAGCAAAATACAGGCGGCCATAACCGGGCTACATATTTATACCAATGCTGTATTAAATAAATATTTGTTGCAGTATCAGCAGACACCGGAACAGTTTCTTGAACACAGTGAAAAAATCAAAGAGGAAATGAAAGAATATTTAGACATGATGTTATATGGGATATGTAAATAAGGAGGCATTATGAAGGATACCGGAATTTTCAAGGCAATGAAACTTTGCAAAGATTATGAAAAGATGAGTGAGCAGAAAAAACAGGAAATCCGTAGAGAAAGATTGGAGAATATAGTAAATTATGCAAGACAAAGCAGTCCTTATTATAAGAAACTTTATGAGAAAGTGCCGGAAGATTTTTCGTTGTCAGACTTACCACCTACCGATAAAAAACTTTAATGGAACATTGGGACGATTGGGTTTGTGATAGAGATTTAAAATTAGAAGAAGTAGAAAAGTTTTTGGAAGATAAGGATAACATTGGGCGAAAAATGAAGAAAAAATATCTGGTATTTACCACCTCCGGTTCTACGGGAAATCCTCTTATTTCCGTGTATGATAAAACTGCAAATAATATTATGGGAGGAATTAGTGCCTGCCGAAGTTATGCCAGAAAAGAAGACTTAATGGCGTTCATGAAAAGGGGTAAAAAGAGTATTGGTGTATTTGCAGACGAAGGTTTTTATTTGGGAAACAGCAGTATCCGTTCCCGATTAAGGAGTATGCCCTGGAAAAAGAAGCAGCTTGCAGTATCCAGTGCGTTATATCCTATAGAGAAAATTTTGGAGCAGTTAAATCAGTTTCAACCGGATATGTTGGGGGGATATCCATCGAATTTGGAACTTTTGATTGAGGAAGCAAAAGAAGGAAGATTGCGGATCTCACCTGTGATTATTATGACCGGTGGTGAATATTTGTCAGATGATTTACGGAAGAAACTTGCGGAAACATTTCATTGCTATGTACAGACATCATATTCCTGTACCGAAGGCGGAAGCGTTGCCTGTGAATGCAGAAAACAGCATTTTCATATTAATGACGATTGGCTGATTGTGGAGGCGGTAGATAAGGAAGGAAATCCGGTAGATGATGGCGTACAGTCTGAGAAAATTTATCTTACGAATCTTTATAATTATACGCAGCCCTATATCCGCTATGAAATAACAGATCGGGTGATTATGCACCATGAACCCTGCGGTTGCGGAAAGAAATCACCCTGGATTGAATTGGAAGGAAGAACAGATGATGTTACCACTTTTATGGCAGAAGGAAAAGAGATAAAAATTGCTCCCTTATCTTTCTACGCCGTGTTAAAAGAGGTGCATGACCTTCGCCGTTTTCAGTTGTTGGTATATTCGGGGAATAGATTAGAACTTCGGATAGAGGAAAAGGCTGGGAAAAACAAAAAGAAAGTATTTGAAAGTGCCAAAGAGTGCTTGGAAAAATTTTTAACAAGCCATAATATTACAGATGTAGCTATCCGCTTATCGGATAGTTTACCTGCGCAGAATCCAAATAGTGGAAAGTTTAAGCATATTATAAATATGCAAAGGGAAAGTGTTGACAAATAAACATATGATTTGTATAACAAAAGAAAATTAATAGTCTGAAATAAAAAGAAGGGGCGTGGTTATAGGATGTCTTTTGAGAAGTTTTATAGTGAATATTTTCCTTTTTGGGGAAAACTTAACAGTGAAGATAAAGAGTATTTATGTCAACATTCATCAGTTGTTCAGTTTGAAAAAGAACAGTCAGTTCATAATAATAAAGAATGTTCCGGTTTATATATAGTAAAAAGCGGGAAGCTGCGTTTATATATGCTTTCGGAAGAAGGAAAAGAAATCACATTATACAGACTGTCTTGCGGAGATATCTGCATGTTATCAGCATCATGCGTCTTGCAAAGTATTTCTTTTGATGTCTATGTAGATGCAGAAATGCCAAGTGAATGTTATGTGATAAATGCTATGGCCTTTGGTAAGGTAAGTGAGCGGGTTTTAGAAGTAAAAAACTATGCCCTTGAAATAGCTGTTCAACGTTTTTCGGACGTTATGTGGGTTATGCAACAGATTGTGTTTATGAGTATGGATAAACGTCTGGCTATTTTTTTACTTGATGAAATAACGGAGAATGGAACAGAAGTAGTGTCTATGACCCATGAACAGATTGCACGCCATTTGGGGACTGCCAGAGAAGTGGTTACCAGAATGCTCAAACACTTTGTTTCGGATGGCATGATTGAGGTGACCAGAAAAGGTGTTAGGATTATAGACAAAAAGAAATTACGTGATATTGTTTGTTAGCAATATCACGTAAAATTTCATTTGATTTGGAGATACATATGAAAGGAAAAAGAGTATTTTATTGTGAAATGGCATATGTTGCGGGAATTATTGTGTTGGCACTAGGGACGGCTTTTATGGAAAGGTCAGATTTTGGTATGTCAATGGTTGTGGCACCGGCATACCTTATACATCTGAAAGTATCACAATTTCTTCCGTTTTTTTCATTTGGAATGTCCGAATATGTTTTTCAAGCATTTCTGTTAAGTGTTCTATCAGTGATTACATGTAAGGTCAAGAAAAGTTATTTTTTATCATTTGCCACAGCTTTTATATATGGAATAGTTTTGGATGCTGCTATGGGTATTGCTGCATTGTTTTCTTTTGAAGGAATGGTATGGCAGATAGTACTATATATTGTAGGATTGGTAATTTGTGCAATAGGGGTAGCCCTTCTGTTCCATACATATTTTCCACCTGAAGCATATGAATTGTTTGTCAAAGAAATTTCACAAAAATTCAATGTAGAAATCGGTAAAACAAAAACAATATATGACTGTTGCAGTTGTGTTTTGGGTGTGATTTTATCGCTGTGTTTCTTCGGCACTTTTGTAGGAGTAAAGTGGGGGACTATTGCTTGTGCAATAATTAATGGTTGGTTGATTGGCCGTATCAGCCAATTTTTAAAAGATAAATTTGATTTTAAAGATGCATTTCCTTTGAAAAATATAATAAATTGATTCAATTTAATGGGGGGACATTCATACGAATGCCACCCCTAAATTATCGTTTATAAATCCAATTACTGTTCCAAATACCGGATAAAATGTTCCAAAGTATTTAATAAAGTATGGTTAAATCTTTCTACCGATTCAATAACAATAATATCTGCATTTTCCAGCAATCCTTCTACTTCAGGTTCTCCTACAGAGTCGGTATGAATCTGGTTAAATAGACTGAAATCCCTGCAAAGGTATTTGGTCATAAATAAGCGGTATGAATCGCCGGCAATTAAGAAATTACAGTCATTGTCAGAAGTAGAAGAGGTTTTGTATAACCATTGTGTAATATCAGTATCATCCAATGGCGTAACAGCTACATCCAGTTTATAATCTACTTCAAAATTGGTATCCGGAGGAAAATCATCCGGATTTAAATTTCCCATTCGGATTAAGTCACCTTCTGTAAAATCTTTTTCATAATGATTCACATCCCCGATATCGGTAGTGGGCATTCCCATAAGAGTGTATAATGCCTGGGTTCCAATAAAAGCACCGGCCTCATTCCAGTGGGTATCTGTTTTTAAATAAACCTGCATATTCTCTTTGGCAGCTGTAAGCTCTTGTAAAGGATAGACAATTTTAACATCGGAATTAGCTTGAACATAGTCTACCAAACGTTGAACCCGGGTGTAACTGTCAACAATGGTATAGCTTGGCATTTTTTCAGGATAGACCTGGGTTTTGTTAGGAGGAATAAAGAAATAAAGTTCTTTTCCCTGTGCCTTGCAAAGTTCGTTTAATTTTACCATTTTTGATAAATAAAGATCTAATTCTTCATCGCTGAGGATATTGCTGCCTAAATAGTCGTTTAAGTTTTCTTCCGTTCCAAAAAACAGCCAGCCGTCACGCCCTTCGATGGTAAGATTGTTGTGTAATTTCGGAGGCATATATTCGATAGCCGGTTCACCTTCTTCGGAAGGTTTGGAATAAAAGGTTTTTACTAAAAATGGACTGATAATATCATCATAAGGCTTTTCCGTAGTTGCCGTTAAAAATCGATTGGCAGAAATAATAATGGAACGGAATGGTAAATGGTCATTATAGAAAGCTTCCAATTCCGTACCATAAGTTGGAGTAAACTGTTCAGGAAACTTTGCCATGTTACGGTTTTCCCCTAAGTCAAAGTTTAAGGCATTGATAGGTTTGCCGGGTAATATTTTTCCAACACCCCAAATAAAGGTAGGCAGAATTAATATAGCCATAAATAGGGCAATGGAGATTATGGAATATGTTTTTAAGTTGCGATTTTCTGACATAATATTTTCTCCTAAAACTGGAAGTAGATAAATGGATTATAGGTTCCGCTTACCATCAAAAGAATACAAAGCACAAGGGTAACAAGCTGAATTGCTAAATCACAGATCATAACCGGAGTGCGGTGTTTGTTCTTTTCATAAGTTGCCTGCAGTGGTCGTTGAAGTAATCCTGCAAATAAAATTCCTAAAACAAATGCAATGACTGCTTTCATAGATAAGAAAGAAACAACCGTATAGTTAGAGGCAAATCCGCCAAACATCTGTTTTAAAAAGTTAACTGCATCGAAAAGATTATTTGCACGGAAAAATACCCAACCAATCATAACAACTAAAATAGAGTAAATCCAGTTGAAAATTTTAACAGGATTTTTCTGTAACCATTTTCCCAAGAATAAACGTTCCAGAATCAGGAAAGCGAAGTACCAAAGCCCCCAAAGTAAAAATGTGAAATTGGCACCGTGCCAGATTCCGGTTAAAAACCAAACAACAAATAAATTGAAATAAGTTCTTCCGTTTCCGCGGCGGTTGCCTCCCAGAGGAATGTAAACATATTCCTTAAACCAGGTAGATAAGGAAATGTGCCATCTGCGCCAAAATTCCTGAACGGAAAGAGAGGTGTAGGGATAGTTGAAGTTTTCTTTAAATTCAAATCCTAACATTTTCCCAATACCGATTGCCATATCAGAATAACCGGAGAAGTCGTAATAAATCTGCAAGGTATAAGCAAGAATGCCAAGCCATGCAACAGAAGTTCCCATGGTGGAGATGTCTAAAGCCCAAATGGTATCTGCGATTTCCGCAAAGGTATTTGATAAAAGAACTTTCTTTGCCAAACCGTAACAGAAACGCTTTTGTCCACTGATAAACATGGCAATGGTTTCTTCACGTTTCTTTAATTGGGCAGCAATATCGCTGTATTTTACAATAGGTCCTGCTACTAATTGTGGAAAGAAGGATACGTATAAAGCAAAGTCAAATAAGTTTTTCTGAACATCGGTTTTACCCCAATAAACATCAATAACATACGACATTGCCTGGAAGGTAAAGAAAGAAATTCCGATGGGCAATGCAATGTAAGGAAGTCCTAAAGCTCCGGTTCCCTGCATGCTAAGCATATTGTGCAGTAATTGGGCTCCATTGCCGTCGAAGCTTAAGATGGACTCTATAACAATGACTAACATATTAAAATATTTAAATATGAAAAGAAGGCCCAGATTTAAACCGATAACTACAAAAAGTTTACTCCTTTTATATTTGGGAGAGCGGGTAATAAAAAGTCCTCCTATGTAGTTTAATAAAATAGAACCAAGCATCAAAAAAAGATAATTTATATTTCCCCATGCATAAAAAAGAATACTGGAGATAAGAAGAAACGTATTTTTAACTCGGATACGTGTTTCTTCCTTGTTAAAAGGAATCATGGATAAGGCAAAGTTACCCACTATTACAATGGGTAAAAAGACCCATAGAAAAAACATGGAACTAAAAAGCATAATTATAACCTTTCTACTATAATAGTAATTTTATTCTGCGTAACCTTAAGTATATCATTTATAAAAAAATAAGACAATTCATAAAAGACATTTGTTGACTTAATATAATAAAAAATATATAGTTGAATGAGAAAATGTTATATATATAAAATGATTTTATTAAACTTAGAGGAGAAAGGAAACAATTCATTGTCTTAAAAGAGGATGATTGTGTTGCATGTGGAGAAAATGAGAAAAAATAAGTGGATAAGAACTGTAGGATTGATTTTATTGTTAACATTAATTTGTTCGGGCAGTGTTATGGCGGCGGATGTTAACGGACAGGAAGAAATTGTAGATACATCGGATCATATTTATTCCTATGCGGAAATGATGGAGGATATTCAGCAATTGGGAAATAAATATCCGGATTTGATTCAGGTTTCAAGTGTAGGAACTTCTTTGGATAACAGAATTATTTTTCAGATTGTATTGGGGAATCCAAATGCGCCAAAGGCTATTTATGTGCAAAGTTCCATTCATGCCAGAGAATGGATGAATACTTGGATTATGATGAAATCTTTGGAAATGAATTTAAAAAATTGGAATGAAATGCTGCCTAACGGAGAAACCTATGGTCAGATATTTGAAGATTGTTGCATTTATTTACTTCCTATGGTGAATCCCGATGGAGTAACCATATCACAGTATGGGTTTGAAGGAATTCAAAATGAAGCATTAAGAAATTATGGGCTTAGTTTAAAAGGAGCATCTAATCCAAAAAGATGGAAAGCCAATGCCAGAGGGGTGGATTTGAACAGACAGTTTTCTGTGGGCTGGAATTCCAATATTACTGAACTTATGCCTTGTTCTGATACATATAATGGGGAAGCACCGTTTACAGAGCCGGAGGCTATTGCAGTGAAAAATGCTTTGGAACAAAGAGAGTTTGTAGCGGCCATTACTTACCATACTATGGAAGGTGCTATTTATTGGAATCTGGGACAACAGGGAGATTTGTTGGTAAGAAGTCAAATATTGGCGAATCATTGTCAAACAATATCCGGATATAGATTGGATCCGGGACCTTCTGATTTAAAAGGGTTAGAATACAATTATATGATATGGGAAAAAGGAATTCCTACGGTTTGTATTGAAACGGGAAGAAAATTTTCTCCGCTGCCTTATTCTGAATGGGCCGATGTATGGCAGGAAAACAGTATGATGATGGTAGCGGTTGCTGCATTATACTAATTCTTGAATTTACCAATGTTTAATAGTATAATGTTTAGCAATAAAGAATTATCGATATTAAATGTAACATATTTTAAGGAGGAAAATTTAATATGGTTACTTGGAACAATTTAGATAAGATTGCTTCTTTTAAAGAATTAGAAGCAGTAGCAAAAGTAAATCTTCCGGAAGTTATGGCGGGAGAAAACGGGGCTGACCGTGTAAGAAAATACAGTGCACCAATGGCAGAAGGAATGGCATTTAACTATGCTTCCAGACCTGTAGATGATGCAGTTTTAGCAGCACTTGCAAAAGTAGCGGAAGAAACACAGCTTACAGAAAAATTTGAGGCTCTTTACAATGGTGAAATGATCAACACCGGAGAAAAACGTCTTGTTCTTCATCATATGTGTCGTGGACAGCTTGGAGAAGCTGTTGTAGCTGATGGTGGTGACAAGCGCGAATTTTATACAGGTGAGCAGAAGAAAATCGAAGCTTTTGCTAACAAAGTACATAATGGTGAAATCACAAATGCTGCAGGTGAAAAATTCACAACTGTAGTTCAGATTGGTATTGGCGGAAGTGACCTTGGTCCACGTGCTATTTATCTTGCACTTGAAAACTGGGCAAAAGTAAATAATACCTTAAAAATGGAAGCGAAATTCATCAGTAACGTAGATCCTGATGATGCAGCGGGCGTTTTAGCTACTATTGATGTTGCACATTCCTTATTTGTACTTGTTTCCAAATCTGGTACAACCTTAGAAACATTAACTAACGAATCCTTCGTAAAAGATGCATTAAAAAATGCAGGTTTAGATCCATCCAAACATATGGTAGCAGTTACCAGTGAAACCTCTCCATTAGCTAAGAGTGCAGATTACTTAGATGCGTTCTTCATGGACGATTATATTGGAGGACGTTTCTCTTCTTCCTCTGCAGTAGGCGGAGCCGTATTATCCTTAGCATTTGGTCCGGAAGTATTCGCACAGTTTTTAGAGGGTGCAGCAGAAGCAGATAAGACAGCAACAAACAAAGATTTACTTGCAAACCCGGCTATGCTTGATGCCTTAATCGGTGTTTATGAACGTAACGTATTAGGATATGAAAATACAGCAGTGCTTCCATATTCTCAGGCTCTTAGCCGTTTCCCTGCCCACTTACAGCAGTTAGATATGGAATCCAATGGTAAATCTGTAAACCGTTTTGGGGAACCTATTGATTATGTAACAGGACCGATTATCTTTGGGGAACCGGGAACCAACGGACAGCATTCCTTCTATCAGTTATTACATCAGGGAACTAACATTGTACCTCTTCAGTTTGTTGGATTCAAAAACAGCCAGATGGGACAGGATGTAGTAATTGAAGGAAGTACCAGTCAGCAGAAACTTTGTGCTAACGTAGTTGCTCAGATTGTAGCATTTGCTTGTGGTAAAGAAGATGAGGACCGCAATAAATATTTTGCAGGCGGACGTCCATCCAGCATTATTGTTGGTGACCAGTTAAATCCTAAGACTATGGGTGCTTTATTAGCTCACTTTGAAAACAAAGTAATGTTCCAGGGATTTGTATGGAATATTAACAGTTTTGACCAGGAAGGTGTACAGCTTGGTAAAGTATTAGCGAAGAAAGTTCTTGCGCATGATACTGACGGAGCATTAAAAGTTTACAGTGAGTTATTAAATATTTAATATAACCGGTAGAAGCGGTGTGGATTCCACACCGCTTTTTTAAGAGGGTATAGGACAATGAGTATAGATTTAAAGAATAAAAATTCAGAAGGAATTTTTATTGTGTTAATAGCGGCAGCGCTTTTTAGTATGGGTGGTTTATGTATTAAAATGGTACCCTGGTCTCCTCTTGCCATTAATGGTGCAAGAAGTCTGATATCAGTTATGGTATTAGCAGTGTATTTAAAATGGATAAAGCATAAGATTGTAATAAACAAAGCTGTATTATTCGGAGCAGTTTGCATGACGGGGACCACCGGTTTATTTTGTGTTGCTAATAAACTTACTACTGCAGCTAATGCTATAGTGCTGCAGTTTACAGCACCTATATTCGTCATATTGTTGATGTGGTTGTTGAAAAATGAGAAACCTAAGAAGTTGGATGTTTTGGCTTGCGTAGTGGTGTTTTCGGGCATTATATGTTTCTTTATAGATGGATTGCTTTTGGGAAATATGTTGGGCAATTTCATGGCGGTGCTTTCCGGTGTCTTTTATGCAGGGGTATTCATGATGAACAGCTTTGAAAAATCCGATGCTATTTCCTCTGTATTTTTGGGACATGCTTTGTCGGCAGTTACGGGAATTGGATTTGTATTTGGTGAAACGGATTTTGGGATTCAGCCTATGGTTGGGATTTTCCTTCTTGGAGTATTCCAAATGGCAATTGCCTATATTTTTATGTCCAAAGGTTTGCAACAGGTATCTGCTGTTACGGCCAGTCTTACGACAGCAATTGAACCTATCTTAAACCCACTTTTAGTAGCATTTTTCTGGGGAGAAATGATTAGTCCTTTGTCTTTCGTCGGAGCATCTATTGTGGTGGTAGGTATAATAGGATATAATTTAATAAAAATAAAATCGACTCTGTAATCCATGGAGAAGATGCTTTTCAGCATCTTCTTTTTCTTATATAATAATAAAAAACAATCGGGAGGAAGCTATGACTAAATTTTTACAGGATATGACGGATTTCATATTTTTGGAGGATGAGCCACAGAAAGCGGATGTGATTTTTTTACCCGGTTCTGAAGAAGGTGATTTGGCGAGAACGGCAGCAAGGCTTTATCATCAGGGATATGCTCCGCTGATTGTTCCTTCCGGAAAATATGCCAAATGGACCGGAAAATCTATAGTAGAAGAATTTGAAACGGAAAGTGACCATTTTGCCAAGATTTTGATGGAAGAAGGGGTGCCGGAAAGTGCTATTCTAAAAGAAAGGGAGGCAACCTATACCTATCAGAATGCCATTAATACCAGAAAACTGTTGGATGAAAAAGGAATTGAAGTGAAAACGGCACTTCTTTGTTGTCAGGCATTTCATGCCAGAAGAAGTAAACTATATTATCAGATTTTGTTTCCTGATACGCAGATTTTAGTCTGTCCTACCGTAACCAAAGATATCAGCAAAGATAATTGGTTTAGAAACAAAGAAAAATCAGATCGTGTGTTAGGGGAAATAGAACGTTGCGGAAGCCAGTTTCATGAGATTGTGGCACAGTACGGTGTTTTGGAGGAATAATTATATGGATAAAAAGAAAATAGATATATTAATTAAAGAAAGAGCGAAACATTATAAAGGTGAAATCCTGCAGACCAGCTATCATTTTGTAAAATGGAATGTTCTTGCTATTCTTACCGGTGGAATTGTAGGTGTTTTAAGCAGTGCCTTTGGGCATGCATTATCTTTGGCTACGGATTGGAGAAAAGCGAATCCCTGGTTATTATTCATGCTTCCTCTGGCAGGTATCATTATTGTATTCTTATATAAAAAATTCGGAAAAGATGATGGTGGAACCAATCAGGTATTCTCAACGGTGCGTAACAGAGACGAAGTTCCTGCTACAGCAGCGCCTCTTATTTTCATATCTACGGTTTTAACCCATTTAACCGGCGGAAGCGCGGGACGTGAAGGAGCAGCCATTCAGTTGGGGGGCAGCATTGCAAACCAGCTGGGAAGATGGCTGAAAATGGATGAAGAAGATACCCATGTCATTGTAATGTGTGGTATGAGTGCGGCTTTTGCGGCACTTTTCGGAACTCCTATGGCAGCGGCTATTTTTTCTTTGGAAGTTATCAGTGTAGGGATTATGTATTATACTGCATTGATGCCCTGTCTGATTGCGTCGTTGGTGGCAGCAGGGGTAGCAAAAGCTATGGGAATTCATGCAGAGCATTTTTATGAAGGATTTGTACCGGAGTTAACCATAGTAGGCGGAATTAAGATGGGAATTGTAATTCTTGCCTGTTCAGTTGTTAGTATTCTATTTTGTATGTTGCTAAAAAATGTAGGGAAAGTCTATGGGAAAATGAAAAATAAATATGTCAGAATCGTAGTAGCCTCTGCCATAGTTATTGGGTTAAATCTTCTTTTGCAAACTGTGGATTACATGGGAGCAGGAACGGAATTGATTGTACAGGCGGTACAGTTTGGAAGGGTAGAACCTTGGGCATTTTTTTGGAAAATTCTTCTGACTGCACTTACTATGAAAGCCGGATTTAAGGGAGGAGAAATTGTACCTTCCTTCTGTATTGGTGCAACCTTGGGCTGTGCCATGGGACAACTGGTAGGCTTTGAACCCCGTCTTTGTGCAGCCTGCGGTATGGTGGCTGTATTCTGTGGTGTCACTAACTGTCCTCTGACCTCCATGCTGATTGCTTTTGAATTATTTGGGTTCGAAGGAGTATCTTATTTCCTGATTGCCATTGCCATCAGTTACTCTACCTCAGGCTATTATGGATTATATAAGGATCAGACTATTGTATATTCTAAATACAAAGCAAAATTTGTGAATCAGAAAACCAAGTCCTAACTTTGAGGTTAAAAAATAAGGTTGGATAAAAATACAACAAATCCTGTAAAAATATGACAAAAATAGAGATAGGGCTTGTCGGAATAACAAAAAAATGTTAAACTTTTGACGAGTGCGAAATTAGGAGGAAAAATGGTTAAAAAGAAAGGGATGCGGTTGTCGTTTTGCAAAGGGGATATGCTTGTGATTTTCTTTGTAACGATGCTGGCAGTTCTGATTGGTGTGGTGTTTTTGATATGGACAGGAAGAGATAGGGGAAATACTGTAGTGGTTTACCGGGAAGGAAAAAAAGTACAGGAGCTCCCTTTGTATGTGGATGGGGAGATTTTGATTGAGAACAGCTATACCAACAAATTAGTAGTGAAGCAGGGGAAAGCAGCCATTGTGGAATCTGATTGTCCGGGGATGGATTGTGTACACAGCGGATGGATACAGGGGAAGGGAAGAAGCCTTGTATGTCTTCCCAACCGTGTGGAAATCCGAATTGAAGGAGAAGAAGAATCGGAAGTGGATTTTATCGTGAGGTAGGAAATGAACAGAACTAAAGTAAATCAAATAACCTTGTGTGCGATATTAGTATCCATGGCATTGGTATTGTCCTATATAGAACATTTTATTCCGTTACAAATGTTGATTCCGTTGCCGGGAGTAAAATTAGGACTTGCCAATATCGTAACATTGATGGCGTTGTTTTTTTTAGGAACCAAGAGTGCTTTTACTATTTTAATTTTAAGATGTATATTAGGGTCAGTTTTTGGAGGAGGCATTTCCGGACTGGCTTTTTCCTTGATAGGAGGAATTTGTGCCATGACTGTAATGTACATTTTTAAAAATTGCAAAGGAATTTCTATATATGGTGTCAGTATGTTAGGGGCAGCGGCTCATAACATAGGACAAATTCTTGTAGCAATCTTCTTAATGGGCTCAGTATATGTAATAGGGTATTTGCCGTACTTATTAGTGGTATCTGTATTTACTGGATTGGCAACCGGTAGTATTTGTGCAGGTGTATTCCGGATATTAAAAACAAATACGCAGATAACCCAAAACTAAAAGGAATTAGGAGGAATGAAAGAATGAAAAAAATACTTGCTTTTGTTTTAACAATGGCAATGTCTGCAAGCTTACTTGTAGGATGTACAGGAAAAATTGTAGTGATTGAAAATCCCACAGGAAATGCAGAAAAGGTAGAAAATGCAGAAGTAGCAGAAACTACAGAAGGGGCTGTGAAAACAGGACTTGCAGTAAGCGCAAGCTTATCAGGAGAAAGTGCAACAGCAGAAGCAAATGGTGTAGCGCAGACAGATATTTCTTTAGTTGCAGTTACCGTAAATGACAATGGTGTTATTGAATCCTGTGCTATTGATGCAGTTCAGGGGAAAGTTGCTTTTGATCAGTCCGGAGCGTTAGTTTCTGAAGCCGGAGAAATCTTAAGCAAAAATGAATTAGGTGACAATTATGGAATGCGTGTAGCATCTCCAATCGGAAAAGAATGGAATGAGCAGGCTGCTCATATTGCAGCATATGCAGTAGGAAAAACAGTAGAAGAATTAAAAACAAATGCTATTGATGAAGCCGGTATGGTAAAAGATGCAGACCTTGCCAGTGGAGCAACTATTTATATGGGTTCCTTTATCTGGGCTATTGAAGCAGCGGTAAACAATGCAACACACCTTGGTGCTCAGAGCGGTGATCAGTTAGTATTAACTGCTATTTCTTCTTCTAACGGAAGTACAGGAGCAAGTGCAGAAGCAGATGGTAGTGCAGCTGTAACTTCTAACATTATTGCTATGACAACAAACGGAAATGTAATCACAAGCTGTATTATCGATGCTGTTCAGTCTAAAGCAGGATTTGGTGCAGACGGACAGTTAGTAGGTGAAGTAGACGGTGATGTATTATCCAAAGCACAGCTTGGTGCAGATTATGGCTTAAAAGCATACTCAGGTGTTGGTAAAGAATGGGATGAACAGGCGTTAGCTTTCTGTGAATATGTAACAGGAAAAACAGTAGAAGAAGCAACAGGAATTGCTTTAACAGAAACCACAGCGCCGGCAGATGCAGACCTTGCAGCAAGTGTATCTATTGCAGTAGGGGATTTCGTAAGTTTAGTGAAAAAAGCAGGTGAAGCTGTAGCAAACAACGTAGCTGCAGTAAAAACAGGTTTTGCGGTTTCTGCATCCATAAGCGGAGAAAGTGCAGGAGAAAAAGACGGAAACACAACTGCCGACATTTCTTTAGTTGCAGTAACTGTAACAGAAGATGGTGTTATCGAATCTTGTGCCATTGATGCCATTCAGGGAAAAGTAACTTTTACTGCAGATGGAAAAGTAAGCTCTGAAGCAGGAGCAGTTTTAAGTAAAAAAGAATTAGGTGATGATTATGGTATGCGTGTGGCATCTCCAATCGGAAAAGAATGGGATGAGCAGGTAGAAGCCATTGAAGCATATGCAGTAGGTAAAACTGTAGAAGAATTAAAAACGAAAGCCATTGATGAAAATGGTGTGGTAGCGGATGCAGATTTGGCAAGCGGTGCTACTATTTACATGGGTTCCTTTATCTGGGCTATTGAAGCAGCGGTAAACAATGCAGAATATTTGGGAGCTAATGCGGGAGATGAATTAATCGTAGTTTCCAATACAAAAGCTTCCGGAAGTGATGCAACAGCAGATGCAGAAGGAACTACCCAGGTAGATGCTAATGTGGCAGTGTTTACTATGAAGGATACAAAGATTACAAGTTGTATTATTGATGCCATTCAGGCAAAAGCTACTTTTGATGCCAAAGGTGTAGTAGCAGAAAGTGCAAACGGAGAAGTTTTAACCAAAGCACAGCTGGGAGATGCATATGGATTAAAAGCATATTCCGGAGTAGGAAAAGAATGGAATGAACAGACGGATGCGTTCTGTGAATATATTACAGGAAAAACAGTGGAAGAAGTAAAAGGAATTGCTTTAACTGAAACCACAGCACCTGCTGATGCAGACCTTGCAGCAAGTGTATCCATCGCGGTAGGTGATTTTATGGGTCTTGTGGAAAAAGCGGTAAAATAAGTAATTTCAAGTTGGCGAAGATATAGTTACGAAGGAAATGAAACTATGTTACGAGGAAAAGAAATACTTCAAAAGATAATGCCTTTGGTTTTGGCAGCGGTTCTCATGACAGGATGTGGTGTTTTTTATGAGAAACCGGAGGCAAGAGTGGAAAAAAAACAGTATCAGGCATCGTTCTTAACGTTGTTTGATACCGTAACTACCATTCTTGGATATGCCGATACAGAGGAAGAATTTGAGAAAGTTACAGATGATATATATGCCGATTTGGAAAAATACCATAAGCTGTTTGATATTTATAACGATTATGAGATAAATAATATTAAAACTATTAATGATCAGGCAGGAATTGCACCTGTAGAAGTAGATAAGGAAATTATAGAACTTCTGTTGGATTGTAAAGAATATTACAAGTTAACGGGAGGTAAAGTTAATGTGGCCATGGGAAGTGTCCTAAATCTTTGGCATGAAGCAAGAGAGGATGGAATTAATAATCCTTTAGCTGCATCCTTACCGGATGAGGTAGCTCTGAAAGAAGCAGCCCTACATTGTAACATTGATAATGTGGTGATTGATGAAACAGCATCTACGGTTTACATCAAAGACTCTAAA
The DNA here is from genome assembly GCA_017555455.1 of Lachnospiraceae bacterium. Taxonomy (GTDB): domain Bacteria; phylum Bacillota; class Clostridia; order Lachnospirales; family Lachnospiraceae; genus SFDP01. The sequence continues at coordinate 18,531 of JAFZGJ010000080.1, read as the reverse complement.
CTCCGTTTGGATGTGGGGGCCATAGCCAAAGGATGGGCTACGGAAAAAGTATGTCGGGAAGCACCGGAAGGGCTTCTGGTTAGTGTGGGCGGAAACGTCCGTGCTACAGGACCGAAACCCCAAGATATATCTTGGGTGGTAGGAATTCAATCCCCTTGGGGAGACAATTCTGAATATGTTCATACTTTATATGTAAATCGGGAAAGCGTGGTGACCAGTGGTGATTATCAGCGATATTATACCGTGGATGGTGAAAACTATCATCATCTGATAGATCCGGAGACATTATATCCGGGAAAACAGTGGAAGGCTGTCAGTGTAATATGTGAAGACTCCGGTCTGGCGGACGCCTTATCTACAGCACTTTTTCTTCTTCCAAAAGAAGAAGGGGAAAAGATAGCCAAAAAACACAATGCTCTTGCTATGTGGATTGCTTCTGAAGAAGAAATTTATTATAGCGATGGTTTGGAAAAGATAATTAAGAGGTGAGAGGAAATGAAACGTTTATTCTTTGGTGGAGTACATCCTGCAGATAAAAAAGAAATGTCTGCCGGTGTTGAACTTAAAAATACAAAAGAACCAAAGCAAGTAACTATCCCTATGTCCCAGCATATTGGGAATCCTTGTGAGCCTTTGGTAGCAGTAGGAGATACTGTAAAAAAAGGTCAAAAGATTGGAGACGGAAAAGGACTTTGTGTACCGGTACATGCTTCTGTTTCAGGTACCGTTGTGGCAATTGAACCCAAACGTCATCCAAATGGAGAAGAAGTTCTTGCTATCGTGATTGAAAATGACTATAAAGATACAGAAGATACATCTATGACAGCTTACGAAGATTATTCCAAGTTAAGCGATGATGAGATTATTGAGATTATTCGTGAAGCAGGAATCGTTGGAATGGGTGGTGCTACTTTTGCGACTAATGTAAAAGCAGCAACCAGTATGGAAAGAGTAAAAACTTTAATTGCCAATGCTTGTGAATGTGAACCTTATATTACATCCGATGATATGCTTCTTCGCATGTATCCGGAACGTGTATTGGAAGGAATGAGAATTATCTGTCAGGTATTAAATCCGGAAAGAGTAGTTCTTGCGATTGAAGAAAACAAAAAAGAAGCCATCGAAGTTTTGAAAAAAGAATTGTCTAATGACAATAAGATTGAGCTTGTGGTACTCCCAACCAGATATCCTCAGGGAGCAGAAAAGCAGTTAGTACAGGCTGTTACAGGAAATGAAATTCCGGGAGGGGAACTTCCAAGAAGCGTTGGTGCAGCAGTATTTAATGTAGCTACCTTTGCTTACACATACGGAGCCGTATGTTTAGGCCGTCCGGTAACCAGACGTATTGTAACAGTTAGTGGTGAAGCAGTAAAAAATCCGGGTAATTATTGGTTTAGAATCGGAACCGGTTTTGAATATGCAGTAGCTCAGGCAGGCGGATTGAAAGAAAATGCTTGGAAAGTTATCGCCGGTGGACCGATGATGGGTGTGGCACAGGAGGATTTAAGTGCATGCACGATTAAAGGAACCAACTCTATTCTTTGTTTATCCGAAGAACAGAACGGTGAAGCGAAGGAGGAAAATCCCTGCATCCGTTGTGGCGCCTGTGTAAAGGCGTGTCCAATGAATTTACAGCCATTGTATTTATATGCATATGGTAAAAAGCAGAATGTAGATGAAATGAAACGATTGAATGTAACGGATTGTATTGAATGTGGATGTTGTTCTTACACATGCCCATCTAAGTTGCATTTGGTAGAATCCATCCGTGAAGGAAAAAAACGTGTAAAGGAGGAAATGTAATCATGAAATTTGAAGTAACATCTTCCCCTCATATTAGAAGTAAAAAGAACACACAGCATATTATGTTGGATGTGATTATTGCTTTATTACCGGCTCTTTTAGTAGGCGTGGTAAAATTTGGTACCCAGGCATTAATTCTTACCTTAGTAAGTGTTGTGGCAGCAGTGGCAGCAGAATGGATTTGCGGTATGGTAATTTACCATCGCAATACGGTAAAAGATTTATCCTCTGTGGTTACCGGTTTATTACTTGCTTTGACACTTCCATCCACAGTGCCATATTGGGTAGTAGCTGTTGGCAGTGCTTTTGCCATTGTTTTGGTAAAAGGTTTTGGCGGAGGATTAGGAAAGAATGTGTTTAACCCTGCTTTGGCAGCAAGAGCACTTCTTATGTTAATCTGGCCTGTATATTTGGTACGCTTTCCGGAAGTTGGAACCACAGGAAGTGCAGTAGATATGGTGGCAGGAGCAACTCCTCTTCATCATATGCAAATGCCTGCATTGCCGGAAGCGAGTTTAATGGATATGTTCCTTGGAAACATCGGAGGCTGTATTGGTGAAGTATGTACCTTGGCTTTATTGGCAGGTGGTGCATATTTGATCTGGAAAGGAATTATTTCTGTAAGAATTCCGGCAGCATACTTAGGAACTGTAGCAATTTTAACACTTGTTTTCTCAAAAGGTGACAATGCTTTTGCCTGGATGATGTACAGTCTTCTTGGTGGTGGTGTTATGTTAGGTGCACTTTTTATGGCAACCGATTATACTACTTCTCCGGTAACTCCAAAAGGACAGGTGATTTATGGAATCGGTTGTGGAGTTTTAACTGTAGTATTCCGTTATTTCGGTTTGTTCCCGGAAGGAGTAACTTATGCCATTCTTTTAATGAATGCCTGTGTTTGGGTAATTGACACTTATACAGCACCACGTAGATTTGGAACAAAGAAAGGAGAAACAGCATAATGAATAAAAAACAAGTAACTCCTATTTTGACAATTATCATTGTTGCAGTGGTTCTTTTTGGTGGTAAAGCCGTTCTTTCAGGCACAGCTGAGAAAAACGTGGAAATTGCAAGAAATAAAATGATGTCGGCATTATTGCCCGGTAGCACTTCTTTTGCACCGGAAGAATTTGATGCAGACGGGAATACAGCAATTAAATCTGTATATAAAGCAGAAAATGGATATGTAATTGAAAGTATAGCATACGGATACAATGGGGATATTACACTTATGGTAGGTGTAAGCAACGAAGGAAAGGTTACCGGTTTGGTAGTTGAAAATATGCAGGAAACCCGTGGATTAGGTGCAGATGCGTTAACAAATGTTCCTTTCTTAGCCCAGTTTTTATTAACCGGTGGAGATGCAGAAGTGGGAAGTAATATAGATGCACTTACAGGAGCTACTGTTTCTTCTAAAGCAGTTACCAAAGCAGTTAATTCTGCAGTGGCTTATGTAACCGGAGCAGATACATCATCTTCTGCTACAGAATGGGGAGGTTGATAAAAATGAAGAAAAATACAATGATGGTAAATACCTTACTTGCTGTAGTATTGGGAGCAGGACTTTTGGTAGGATTGATTTGGAGAACCTTTATGCCATATGTAGTACTTCCGGAACTGGATGTAATTGCAATGGTAGCAATTACATTGATTGCTTTGGTTTTGGAATATTATATTGGGGGAAAACAGGAGAGAAACTGGGCAGTACAGATTGTTATGGCAACCGTGACTTTTGGTGGCTTGGCACTTGTGGCAGGTCTTCCCTATGCAGGAATGAAAACTTTTCTTGTAGGTGCAGTAGTATTTACAATTGTGACCTTCCTTTTTGACTCCATGGTGTGCAGATTGGAAGTAACCACAGATAAAAAATGCGCTGTCATTCCAACAGCGTTTGTCCTTTATCTGGCTTGTCAATGTTTTATGGGAATGTTTTAAGATATTTTCTGATTTTCTGATATAGGATTAATATATATAGATTTTATCTGTTAAAAGTGCTAAAATAAATCCAGGTGTAATCGGAAGTATTTTGGGGTAAACGCAAAATAAAGAAGATGATGAATTGGGGGAGAAAGCATATGGCAAAAAAAGAAAAAACAAAGGTTACAATTAGAAAAAGTACAAATAAAAATGGGATCGGACAGCAGATTCAAAAACAAATCGGTATCAGTGTTTCTTTGGTGTTGGTTTTAATTGCGGTAGTGACTCTTTTACAGGTAAATAATATGGGAACTACAGCTAATAATACGGAATTAAAGCTGGAATCTGAGGCTGCAGCATTACAATTAGAGAAGTTCTTTTCACCCTTTGAGAGAATGGTTGAGCAGCAAGCGGTAAATTCAGAAATTAAATCTATTATAAATACTACCGGTCAAGGACAAAATATTACTAAAAATATTAAATATAGTGTGGTGCTTAATAATCTCATGGAAACCAAAAAATTGGATGATACCAATATTTTTGCCACTTGGATTGCGGATATTGATGCAAATGTGTTAACCCAATCTGATAAGTTTACTTCCGGAGCGGACTTTGATGTTACGTCAAGACCTTGGTTTGAATGTACCAAAACAGGAAAAACGGTGTTAACAGAGCCTTATATTGATGCCAGTTCAGGAAAGAAAATTTTAAGTGTAGCAGCACCGGTGGTAAATGCTATGGGCGGAGCTGTTGGAGTATCCGGCATGGATGTATCCTTGGATGTTATGATGAAACTTATGGAAGAATACAAAATCGGCGATGAAGGCTATGTTATGTTGCTTACAGGAAGCGGGACATTTATTTATCATCCCAATGCCGAATTGATGGATACTAAGATTCAGGATTTAGATATTACATCAAACGTAATTGAAGCTATTCAAAATAAGAGTGCTGAATTGTTAAAATACACAGTAAATGGGGAAGCTAAATTTGGGTATATTACTCCTATTGGTGATACCGGTTTTGTGGCTATTAGTTGTATTCCTTCAAGTCAGTATTATGTAGCTGTTATAGCAGCATTGGGTATGTTGTTATTAGTATTTACCGTTGGTTTTATTTTTGTAATTATAAATGTGAGAAAAATCACAGCTAAGATTGTTAGTCCGTTGATTGAATTAAATGAAACGGCAGAACAGTTGGCAGAAGGTAATTTAGACGTTACAATTAATGTGTCTTCCAAGGATGAAGTCGGAGATTTAGGACGTTCTATTGAAAAGACGGTAAACAGATTAAAAGAATACATAGATTATATTGATGAAATTTCAGAAGTCCTTGCAGCAATGGCCAATGGTAAGTTGGCGATTCGGTTAAAATATGCTTACGTAGGGGAATTCCAAAAAGTTAAAGATGCGTTGATTCATATTTCTGATTCCATGAATGAAGTAATGACCAATATTGCAGAAACAGCAAATCAGGTTTCTGTAGGTTCTGATGATTTGGCGAAGGCAGCACAAGGTTTGGCAGAAGGTTCTGAATCTCAAGCGGCAGCGGTTCAGGAATTGTTGGCAACCGCAACAACAGTAGCAGATCAGGTAGAAGAAAACAAGAATGATTCTGAAAAATCTGCGGTACATACCAAAGAAGTTACACTTATGATGGAAGAAAGCAAACAGCAAATGGAACAGATGCGCGAAGCAATGGATAAGATTCAGGAATCTTCTAACAAGGTAGTAGGTATTATCAAAACTATCGAGGATATTGCAGAACAAACCAATCTTTTATCCTTAAATGCTTCCATTGAAGCTGCCCGTGCAGGAGAAGCGGGAAGAGGCTTTGCAGTAGTAGCAGGAGAAATCGGCAACTTAGCAAATGAAAGTGCAAGAGCTGTAAATACAACCCGTGATTTAATTGGTGTATCTTTAAGTGAAATTGAAAAAGGAAATGCACTTGTAAAAGATGTAGTAGATTCTTTAATCCAGGCAGTAAATAAAGTGGAAGAAGTAAACGAAATGATTCAGAGAACTGCAGAAAGTGCAGAAACACAGATGCAGAGTGTAAATCAGATTCGTGATGGTGTAGAAGAAATGTCCCAGAGTATTCAGGATAATTCTGCTATGGCAGAAGAAACTTCCGCAACCAGTGAAGAATTGGCGGCACAGGCAGTAACCTTAAACGAATTGGTTCAGATGTTTGAATTGAAATAGGTAAATAAAATATAAAAGGAGGTTTCCTTTTGTGATTGCAGTAATCATAAAAGAAACCTCCTTTTTTAGTGGAAATATTTATGTAATTTACATTTGATTTTTGGGAAAGGCATTTCGTTCCAGTAATTTATTCAAAACTCTGGGAGCAATGATATTGGCATAGCTGTTGTTTCCGAAATGAGCACCGCGGATAGAAGCAGTCTGACCTGTTCCGTTTATTTCGTTAGAATCTGTATTTCTAGGGATTTCAATATAGGTTTTGGGATTCCATGCTTTGTAATTATTCCATATTTCTACACATCCGTCTAAAGTATACCAGTAAGAAACTGTTTCCATATTGTACCAGATGTCCTTGTCCCAAATTCCCTTTGGAACCCGGTTACCTAAGCTGGCTTCATTTAAAGAGGTAAAAAGTAATTCTGTCATTTCCTGAAAAGCAGGGAAATGCGCTTCCGGATTAGAAGCATCGTTTTCACCCTGGCACCAAATGATTCCCCCGAATTTGTTCTCGGGATGAAGATTTAAGGCATAAATAATACGGTCACGAAGGGTTTGATAGTAGGCGGTATCTTTTCCCCATTTTAAGATGGCAGTACCTTCACCGGATCCGGTTTCCAACGGTTTTTTTAAGGTAGAATCATAGGTGCCGTCCACACCTGCTGTAAAAGCGGTTCCGCCATAGGAAATGGGAAGCATAAGAACACCATAATCTTCGGGGATGTGTTCTAACATTAGATTTGCAAGAGGAAGATGAATGCCTTTGGTTCCGGGAGTGGCACTGTCAGCATTGTTGTGTGGTCTTAAATCCTGCATTGACTGGGCGCAGTAGTTTAAATCAATTAAGTTCAGGTTGTCCTTACCGTAAAAACCAAGCTGTTTGATACGGTCAGGATTTTTGCATTGGTACAATCCGGTAAATTCCACAGAGGATTCGTCATAACCAACAGCGTTGGATTGTCCGGCTACACAAATTACAATATATTTCTCATATCTTGGATTCATAGTTAGCTCCTTTCATGTAAGGTTACTGTTTAGAAATCTATTTGTAAAAGTCTAACAAGAGTAAAAGGTGATGTCAATATTAGACGAATTATAGAGATAAAAATAGTATTATAGGTATTTAATTTTAAGACAAAATAGACTATAATCTAAAGCAATAATGTAACATTATGTACATACCGATATAGCTTGTTTGATGACAGGCACCTGACAACAAAAATATTATGTTCGGGAGAGATTAAAATGGAAAAGAAAAAATTGATTGAATTTCGTAATATTGTAAAAAACTTTGATGGCAATTTTGTATTAAAGGGAGTCAATCTTGATATATATGAAAAGGAATTTGTAACCTTGCTGGGGCCAAGCGGATGCGGGAAAACTACGCTGCTTAGAATTCTTGGTGGATTTTTGGATGCAGACGAAGGAAGTGTTATGTTTGATGGAGAAGAAATCAGCGACAAACCACCTTATGAAAGAGAATTAAATACTGTTTTCCAGAAGTATGCTCTGTTCCCTCATTTAAGTGTATATGAGAATATTGCATTCGGCCTGAGAATTAAGAAAATGAGTTCTGATGTTATTGAACAAAAGGTAATGAAAATGTTAAAACTCATTGGTTTGGAGGGTTATGAAAATAAGAATGTAACCCATTTGTCCGGCGGACAACAGCAGCGTGTAGCTATTGCCAGAGCTTTGGTAAATGAACCGAAAGTACTTCTTTTGGATGAACCATTGGCGGCATTGGATTTAAAGCTCCGTAAAGAAATGCAGTATGAATTAAAGAGAATTCAGCAGGAAGTAGGTATTACCTTTATTTTTGTAACTCATGATCAGGAAGAAGCTTTAACTATGTCTGATAAGATTGTAGTTATGAAGGGCGGGGAAATCCAGCAGGTAGGAACACCGGAAGAAATTTATAACGAACCTGCCAACAGCTATGTTGCTAATTTTATTGGTGAAAGTAACATTATTCCGGGAGTGATGCTGGAAGATTATAAAGTACAGTTTGATGATATTGTTTTTGATTGTGTTGACTTTGGATTTAAGAAAAACGAAAAAGTTGATGTAGTAATCCGACCGGAAGATATTGACATTGTAGAAGTGTCCAAAGGAAAGATGGTAGGAGAAGTTTTTAGTGTGCTTTTCAAGGGGGTACATTATGAAATTATGGTAGAAACCGTACCCGGTACTACCGTAACCGTTAATATGCATGTAATCCGCAATACGGATGTTACCAGCGAAGACGGAAAAGAAAAAATCAGTGCCAATGATTTCTATGTAGATATTGAAGATGTGGCTAAGTTGGATGATAAAGAAATTATTGCTCTTTCCAATGCACAGGCTTGGAACCCGGAAACTGATGAACTGACCTCTATTTCCAAGATTGAATATGAGTTGCAGGAAGAATTGGGAACCTATCCGGTAATATTCCATGCAGCCCATGGTACGACTATTGAAAAGAAAATTTTTGTAGTAAATCAGCGGGTAGTAAAAAATGAAAAGGCCAATGAAGCAGTAATGGCATTTAACTTCTTTATTACAGCGGACGAAATTAGGGAATCCAAAGCATTGGATACCGATATCAAAACCTGGGCCAATGCACAGGGATGGAAACTCAGTGATGAAAATCAATCCATTGATATCGATGTTGATTATGAATTCGAACCGGAAAATATTAATGTAGGTATTTATAAGGTGACATTTTCCACAACCGGTCGTGAATTTAAAATTCACACCACAGATTATTCTGAAGTTGGGCAGGAAGTTGGACTTACTTTCTTCCCGGAAGATATTCATGTTATGTCAAAGGTGGTATATGAATAATGAAAAAGTTTTCACAGTTAGCAATTCCATATATTGTATGGATGGTGTTAATGTTGGTGCTGCCCATGGCGTTAATTGCCATGTATTCTATAACACAGCACGGTAACAGTATTATTTCTTTTTCCTTTACGCTGGAACATTATAAAAAGTTTTTTACGGATAGTGATTTCCTGTTGGTTTTGGGAAGAAGTTTGATGATTGCTTTTAAGACAACCGTAATTTGTCTTTTTATTGGGTATCCTGCAGCCTATTTTATTGCACGAAGCAGTGAAAAAATACAAAATATTTTAATTATGGCAATTACCATTCCTACCTGGATTAATATGTTGGTAAGAACCTATGCCTGGATTGGTCTTTTAAGTGAAGATGGAATTGTTCAGCAGATTATAAAATCATTAGGTTTGGGAGAGGTGGAACTTTTGTATACGGAGGGTGCCGTTCTTTTGGGTATGGTATACAATTTTATTCCATTTATGATTTTGCAGATTAACAGTGCCTTATGTAAAATGGATCCGTTTTTGTTGGAGGCAGCCGCAGATTTAGGAGCCAGTAAAGCGGAAGCATTTAAAAAGGTTACTTTTCCCTTGTCTCTGCCGGGAGTAATTAATGGGATTACGTTGGTATTTTTGCCTGCAGTAAGCTCCTTCTTTATTCCAAAGCTTTTGGGAGGCGGACAGTATTTCTTAATCGGAAATCTCATTGAAAATCAGTTTATTACTGCCGGAGAATGGAATTTTGGCAGTGCCATTTCCATGATTATGGCAATTGTTATGATGTTAATGATGATGTTGGTAAAGAAAGTAGAAGTTCATAATAATGGTGGGAAGGAGGAAGAATAAGCGGTATGAAGAAAGACAAAAGAATGTTTGGGAAGCTTTTGATGATAGCACTTATTATTTTCTTCTATGCCCCCATACTTTATATGATTGTATTTTCCTTTAATGAGGGAAAATCTTTAACCCACTTCAGCGGTTTTTCTTTGAAATGGTATCATCATATGTTGGAATCCAGAGATATGATGGAAGCATTGTATACTACCTTTAGTATTGCTATTCTATCCACCTTGATTTCTACCGTAATAGGAACTGTTACAGCCATAGGATTAAGTAAATCCAGAAAAGTGGTTAGGGATGTGGTAGAACAGGTAAACAATCTTCCGATTATGAATCCTGAAATTGTAACCGCCATTGGGTTTATGTTGTTGTTTATTACCTTTCAGGTGGAAAAGGGATATGTAACCATGTTGTTGGCACATATTGCCTTTTGTATTCCTTATGTAATTTTATCTGTAATGCCAAAGGTACGTTCCTTGGACCCCAATTTGGCAGATGCAGCCATGGATTTAGGAGCCACCCCCATGCAGGCATTATTAAAAGTAATTGTGCCGCAGATTACTCCGGGGATTGTGTCAGGGGCCTTAATTGCCTTCACTATGTCTGTGGATGATTTTATCATTTCCTATTTTGTAACAGGGCAAGGGGTAAAGAACCTGAGTATTATGGTTTATACCATGAGCAAGCGTGTAAATCCGAGTATTAATGCCATTTCTACTTTAGTTGTGGTTATTATTACTTTGGCCTTAATTGCCATAAACCTGATTCCTGTATTTGTTTCAAAACAGCAGGAGAAGGGAAAAGGAAATGCGGCAAGAGGTATCCTTTTAGGAGTGGCAGCCGTTCTGCTTATGGTTTCTACGGTTGGCTTTGCCCTTCATGGAGGGTTAAAAAAAGGAAACAAGCCTTATGAAGGACAGACCTTACGTATTTACAGTCCGGGAGAATACATTGGAGAAAATGTGATTCCGGATTTTGAGGAAATGACAGGAGCCAGAGTTGTTTTGGAGTTATTTGATTCCAACGAACAGATGTATATTAAAGTGGCAAACGGAGAAGCTTATGACATTTTAATTCCAAGTGATTATATGATTGAAAGACTGATACAGGAAGAATTGTTACAAAAAGTGGATAAGTCTCAATTGTTAAATATGGATTTTATTAATGAAGAAGTAATGAATCTTAATTATGATCCGGGAAATGAATACTCTGTTCCTTATTTCTGGGGGAGCGTAGGGATTGTATATGATTCTACGAAAGTAAGTGAAGAAGAGTTAGAGCAGGAAGGATACAATATTTTCCTGAACCCAAAATATAAAGGGGATATATATCTTTATGATTCTGAAAGAGATTCTTTCATGATGGCATTAAAAGCTTTGGGTTATTCCATGAATACGGAAAGCCAAGAGGAATTAGAGGAAGCATTCAAGTGGTTTGAAACATGTGTAACTACTATGGATCCGGAGATTGTAACGGATGAAATCATTGATAATATGGCTCAGGGAAGAAAAGCGTTAGGAATTGTATATTCCGGAGATGCAGCTTATGTTATGAGTGAGAATGAAAATATGGGGTACTACGAACCAAAAGAGGGAACCAATATCTGGTGTGATGCCATGGTAATTCCTTCCAATGCAGAGAATGTAGAATTAGCTCATGAATTTATGAATTATATGTGCGACTATGAAGCTGCCTATGATAACTCTGATTTTGTAGGGTATACTTCGCCCAATGAAGAAGTTATGGAAGAATTATATGGGGAAGGTGGAACCTATGAAGGAATTAATGCGTATATTCCACGTTCCGGTTATGAAAGAGATGAATCTTTCGTATTTAATGAAAGGACCAGAAAAATCATAAGTAATTTGTGGAGTAAGGTGAAAATTGTAGCAAGTAATGTAAACTAGAGGGAAAGTTTATGAAGGGAAAGATATTTCTTTTAAGTGTAAGCCTTTGTATGGGACTGTTGCTGGGAAGCAAACCTGTGCAGGCAACGGAAGCAACAGATCCAATCATCGAAAATGTTGAAACGGAAGAAGGGATGAACCCACGGTTTTACGGAAATATAGTCAAAGTTGGTTGGTTTGAATGTGAAGGTTATTTTGAAAAAGATAAGAATGGTAATCTGATAGGTTTTGGGGTAGATTACCTGAATGCGATCGCTTCTTATACAGGCTGGAAGTATGAATTTGTAAAAAGTACCAGAGAAGGCTGTCTGGAAATGTTGCAATCCGGAGAAATAGATTTAATGTCACCGGTACGGGTTGATTTGGAACTGAAAAATGCTAAGGTTTCTAAAGAGGTTATAGGTGAAAGTTACGGTTATATTTATAAACTGGGCAATAATTTCAAAGTCAGTTATGAAGAATACAGTAAATTTAAACGGATGACAATCGGAATTGAAAAAGGCAGTTATATGGAAAGCGAGATAAAGGCCTATTGCGAAAAAAATGACTTTGAATTTTATCAGATAGTGTATTTCGATACTTTGGATGAGATGAAAAGTGCATTGGCAAGCAAAAAAATTGATGTCTTTGTAACGGATTCTTATGTAAGCGTTGAAAACCTGAAGGTAATCGGACGTTTTGTTAATGGCAGAGTGTCCTTTGCTACATCCAATCAGGAATTGTGGACACAGTTAAATCATGCCATGGAAGATATTAAGCTGGACAATCCTAATTATACAGAGGATTTAAGAAAACGATATTTTTCCGAAAGCTCCCAAAATAATTTGGAATATTCTTTGGTGGAAAGAGAGTTCCTTTCTGTGGGAAGAAAGTACGAAGTGGCATTAAGTACGGAGCAATATCCGGTTTCTTATAAAACCACAGAGGGGACTGGTCACAAAGGAATTGCTTTGGATATTTTGAGAAAAATAGAGTATTACAGTGGAATAACTTTTAAAATTGTTTATGTAGATTCCTATGAAGAAGGGCAGGAATTATTAAAAAAGGGTGAGGTTGATATTTTGTGCGGTAGTATTATAGGTAAACAGGATATTAACAGCATGAATTTTTCGGTGATGAAAAATGCCCCTATCAGAAGAAAGGAATATACAGCGCAGTTTTATGATATGGAAATGGCATTTATTGGCCGTAAAGGAACCCCAATGGATAATTCCTTAAAAATAGCGGTACCCTCTTATATGGATAAGTGCATGGAAGAGTTGGAAACTATGTATCCCAAATATGAATTTATTCTTTATGGGAGTGATGATGCCTGCTTAGACGCTGTTTTAAATAAAAAAGTGGATGCTGCCGTGCAATCGGATTTAAAAATCAATGAAATGATTATTTATGATAAATATAAGGAGCTTCAAAACCTGAAGTTTCTTCCGGGAAATTATTCTGTAGCATTTACGATATGGACAGAAGAAGCGATTTTAGTAAATATTATGAATAAATCGTTAAAGAGTATATCTGAAACGTCCTTGTCTACGATTGAAAATAATAATATCCAGCATATTGCCATAGAGCAAATGACACCATTGGAATTTGTAAATCGATATAAAGGATATATCGGGATATTGATTGTTTTGCTTTTTACTATTAACGCTGCGGGATTAGGGTACCGTAAGTATAAAGAGGAGCAAAAAAGTAAAGAAAAAGCATATCGGGACAGTGTGGCACAGATTGGAAGTATGGAGAAATTCCGTATTGATGTAGAACCTATTCTTAAAAGTGAAAGTAAACTGGACTACTATATGGTAGCTGTGGATATTGATAAATTTAAGCTTATCAATGACTTATTCGGTTATGCAGAGGGAGATAAAGTTATTGCTTATTTAGCAAAGATTTTACATAGTAATGCAGGTGCTGACAGCTTTGTGGCGCGTTTGAATGCAGACTGTTTTGTAGTACTGAAAAAGGCAGAACATGTATCTGAGGTGGAGGAATATCTGAATCGGGTATTTGAAATTGTGAATAAAGATATTGCTGAACACGACAGTGATTACCGCCTGATTATCAAAGCCGGAATCTATAAAGTAAGAGAAGATGATTTATTGTTGTCCGGCATCATAGACAAAGCAGATCTTGCCAAGGACAGTATGGTAATAGGACATCAAAGCAGTTATGCGTTATACAGTGAAGAAATGCGTCAGAAGGCTATTGATGATAAAAAATTGGAAAACGATATGGAAAGTGCTTTGGAAAATCATGAGTTCAAGGTGTTTTTACAGCCGCAGGTTGATTTAAAGACAAAGAAAATTGTCAGTGCTGAAGCATTAGTACGGTGGGTACATCCGGAAAAAGGAACGATTCCGCCCTTTAAGTTCATTCCTTTATTTGAGAAAAATGGTTTTGTTTGTAAGCTGGATTATTTTGTGTGGGAAGAATCTATAAAGACCCTGGCGAAATGGAGAGATGATAACCAGATGATGATTCCTATTTCCATTAACTTATCCAGAGTAGATATTAAAAAAGCAGGTATGATTGAATCTGTTATTGCTCTGTTGGATAAGTATTCTATACATCCAAAATGGATTAAGGCGGAACTGACGGAAAGTGTATGTTTGGAAAATGATGCCATTATTATGGAGAAAATGAATTTATTGAAAGAATCCGGTTTGAAAATTGCTATTGATGATTTTGGTTCCGGTTATTCTTCTTTGAATTTATTGAAAAGAATGCCTATTGATATTTTAAAAATTGACAAAAGCTTTTTGGATTACGACGATAATATGCAGGAAAAAGATGAAATTGTAATCCGTGATGTAGTAGAACTTGGAAAACATTTACATATGCAGATTATAATGGAAGGTGTGGAAACTTTGGAACAAAGTATTTTCCTGGAAAGTATTGACTGTGATATAGCTCAGGGATACTATTATGGCCGTCCTATGCCTATTGAAGAATTTGAGGAAATATTAAAGAGAAATTATGGGGTGGATAAATAAGACATGAAAAGAAAACGATATTTTACAAAGTTAATCCTTCTCGTGGTATTTTGTGTCATATTAACCGGTTGTCAGAACTTGAAATCGATGAATACACAGACGGAACCGGAAAACGGACAAGAAATAGTGACAGAAACAGAAGAAATGCTGGTAGCTGTGAATGTAGATAATTCGGTGTCTGAATTGCCCTTTGAAAATGTGTGGATGAATCGCAGTAAATTTTGGGGAGGATTAATATTTCAAGGATTATTGATTGCAGATGACAATATCAGTAATGTAACTCCGGATCTTTGTGAAGAATATATTATTTCCACTGATGGAATGAAGTATACCTTTATATTAAAGGAAAATCTTACATGGCATGATGGAGAACCTTTGACAGTAGAAGATGTAGTATGGTCCATTGAAACTTGTCTGAAAGTTCACGAAACCAATGGATATATCAAAAAGGGACTACAGGAAATTCTGGGAGCAGAAGAGTTTGAAAATAATCAGGCAGAGCATATTCGGGGAATTGAAGTAAATGGAAATGACATTACCATTACTTTGAAAGAAGATGATGCCAGCTTCCTTAGTTCCATCGGACAGTTGGCAATTTTGCCAAAGCATTGTCTGAAAAAAGTTGCTATAGAAGATTTCAGCAACTGTGATTTTTGGAAAAAGCCCATTGGTAGCGGACCATATAAAATTATAGAAAATAGAGATAATAAAGAAGCGGTTTTCGTGGTAAATGATGATTATTCCGGAAAAATTCCTGCCATAAAACAAATTCGTTATAAAGTTTTAGAGTATCCGGGAACAGATTATTTTGACTTTACGCTTACTTCTGATCCAATGACAATCAGTAGATACAATCAGGATGCAAGGTATAAAGTAGTAAAATCAAATAACTTGTATTACCGTTATCTGATTTTTAATTTGGATAAAAGAACCGGAGAAAATGAAAATCTCTTAAAGGAGCCTAAGGTCAGAAAAGCTTTGATGTTGGCCATTGATAAGGAAAGAATTATTCGAGAGATTTATAAAGGGGCAGCGCTTACCATTGACAGTGGAATTCCGGCTTATGATTCCTGGTATATTACAAAAAATGTGGGAGATGTAGGGTATAATCCGGAATTGGCATTAAAAATGTTAAAAGATGCTGATTTTGAATTTGATAAGACTATTGTGTTGACACGTTATAGTCTGGACGAACTATCAGAACGGTTGTTGAATGAAATTGCAGAGTGTTGGAGGGATTTGGGAATAAAAGTAGAAATTATTCCTATCGAAAGTGACTCTACCAACAAATTATTTGTGGAAGCGGATTGGTATGATGTTGCATTGAAAAATTTATCGGCGGTGGACTATACGGAATGGTATTTTGAATATTCCAGTGAAAACCAGCTCTGGTCAGAAATTTTACATAACAGGAAAGAGTTTGATACTTTAATTAACACTATGAATCATTCTTCTTATGCTAGTGAGTTAAAGATGTTATATTCGGAAATTCAAAAAATGGAAAATAGGGTGATATATAAAATACCCATTGCCATTGTACCACAGTATGTAATATATAATCAGGAACATATATATATACCGGAAATGGAATTTCCGAATCTCTGGTTTTACTATGATTTAGATATCTCGGATTGGAGTGTTATAAAATGAAAATCGTGCTAGAAAATCTTACAAAAAAATTTCCCGGTAGAAATAAAAAAAGTAAAGATGAGGTAATTGCAGTAAACAACTTTAACTTTGAAATTCCGGATGGAAAATTAATCGGGTTACTGGGACCTTCCGGCTGTGGGAAAAGTACGGCATTAAACTTATTATGCGGACTTTTAGCACCTACAGAGGGTAAGATTTATTTTGGAGAAGATGAAGTAACTAATCTTCCTGCGGAAAACAGAGGTGTAGGATTTGTGTTTCAAAATTATGCACTCTATCCTCATTTAACTGTGTTGCAGAATATTATGTTTCCTTTGGAAAATTTAAAAGGTAAAGACAAATTAACCAAGGAACAGATGCGTGAAAAGGCATTGGAAGCAGCCAAATTGGTTCAGATAGATGAGTTGATGGACCGGAAACCCGGTCAGTTGTCAGGTGGGCAGCAGCAGAGGGTTGCTATCGCCAGAGCATTGGTGAAAATGCCAAGAGTATTATTGATGGACGAGCCTCTTTCCAATCTGGATGCAAGACTGCGACTTCAAACCAGAGAAGAAATTAGCAGAATTCAGAAAGAAACAGGGATTACCACGGTGTTCGTAACTCATGATCAAGAAGAGGCCATGAGCATTTCTGATATGATTGTGGTTATGAAGGATGGGGTAATCCAGCAAATCGGAGAGCCTCAAAAAGTTTATGATGAGCCGGAAAATTTGTTTGTTGCCAAGTTTTTGGGAACTCCTCCCATTAATGTTTTTACAGGAGAAATTAAAGAGGAAAAACTTTGGATTGGTTCTGATTTTTGCATGGATGTAGAAGGTGTGAGAAACCAGGAGGTTTATGTGGCAATCCGTCCGGAGGGCTTTGTATTTTGTCAGGAAGAAACACCGGAAAGAAAATTGCATTGTTGCTTGCAGGCAGTGGAAGTTATGGGAAGAGATATTAGTGTGGTAGCAACCCATCCGCTTTTGGAGAATGTGGTAATGCGGGCTATTATTTCTTCGGAAACAAAAGTAGATACTGGTCGAAAAGAGATTAGTTTTGAATTGAAGAAGAACAAAGTTTTTATTTTTAACAAAGAAACAGAAGAAAGGATTTACTTAAAATAATGGAAAAGAAAGAAGTAAAAGGCTGGCTTTATTTATTGCCGGCGGCACTGTTCTTAGGTGTTTTCCTGGTATATCCTTTGATTGATGTTTTAATATATTCTTTGGAAGAAGGGTATAATTTTGCATCTCAGACTTATTTTGGTGTGGGACTGTACAATTATTCTTATGTGTTACATGATCCGTATTTTTTACAGGCATTAAAAAATACATTTATTCTTGTAATTATTACAGTGCCGTTATCTACAGGAATTGCGTTGTTGATTTCTTTGGGGCTGGTTTCCATACAGAAATTACGTGATTTGTATCATACTCTGTTTTTTCTGCCCTACGTAACCAATACTTTGGCGGTAGGGTTAGTGTTTATGATTTTATTTAAAAAGACACCTTATAGTGATGGGATGATAAATCTTTTGTTAAATATGGTAGGAATCAGTTCCGTAGATTTCATAGACGGGCCTTACTGGGCGAAGATGTTTGTACTTTGTTTTTATACCATCTGGGTGGTTATGCCCTTTAAGATTCTGATTTTAACCAGTGCATTGGCATCTGTGAATCCTTTGTATTACAGTGCCGCAAAGGTGGATGGAACCTCCCGTTTCAGAACCTTTGTGAAGATTACCTTACCTATGATTTCTCCATCCTTGTTTTACTTAATTATTACAGGTTTTATTGGGGCTTTTAAAGCCTACAGTGATGCCGTGGCGTTGTTTGGGACGGATTTGAATGCAGCAGGGATGAACACCATGGTGGGCTATGTATATGATATGCTTTACGGAAACAGTGGCGGATATCCTTCTTATGCTTCCGCGGCAGCCATGATTTTGTTTATGATTGTATTAACCATTACCTGTATTAACCTGTTGGTAAGTAAGAAGTATGTACATTATTAAAGGGGCGGAAAATGGAGCAGCAGTTTGAGATTGAAAAAATAGAAAAAAGGTCCGGAAGACGGAAGAAAGCAATGACAGTGATTACCTATACAATGCTGTCTTTCTGGGCATTGATGGTACTGTTTCCTTTTTACTGGATGATTTTAACCTCTGTAAAAAGTTACAGTTCCTATAATTCAGAATATTATCCAAAATTTTATACCTTGTCCCCAACCTTGCAGAATTATTTCGATGCTTTTACTACAGCACCCTTAGGGGACTATTTTGTGAATACCATTATTTTTACCATAATTACCACAGCTGTAATGTTAATTGTGACGGTATTGGCGGCATTTGCTTTTGCAAGATTGGAATTTAAGGGAAAGAATCTCATATTTACTTTGTTTTTAGCGTTAATGATGATTCCTA